>NZ_JAPSIW010000767.1 GCF_031178505.1 Streptomyces sp.
GAGGCCGTCGCGCACGATGGTCCTGGCGGCGCGGGGGCGCGGGGGGGGCCCGGCGGGGGGGGGGGGCGCCGGGCGCCCCCGGCGGGCCGCCGCAGGGCGCCCCCCCGGGGGCCGGGGGGCCCACGGGGGGCGCGGCGCCGGGGGGGCGGGGGCCCGGGCCCCGCCCGCGGCCCCGCCCCCCCCCGCGGGCCCCGGCCCGCTTCCGGTCACGTGCGCGCGGGCGGGCCGGGCCGGTCAGGCCGCCTCGGACAGGGTCCTCGGCACGCCCGGGGAGGACGGCTCGGAGGCGTCCTCGCCGGTGCCGTCCTCGACCGCTCCCACGGTCTCCGCCTGCCGCTCGCGGCGCGGCGGCCACGCCGTGCTGCTCGGTTCCGAGACCACCCCGTGACGCTGGCGCCACACCTGACGGGTGATCCAGATGTCGAGAACGCTCCAGGTCGCCACCACCGTCGAGGCGATGGCGGTGATGCTCATCGGGAAGGCGAGCCAGGAGCCCGCGAGCGTGCAGAGGAAGACGATGACCGCCTGTATGAGCGTCACCGAGACGATCAGCACGGCCCGTACGGCGGCGTCGCGCACCGGGTCGGGCAGTCTGCGCCGGCCCCGTTCGTCCTCCACCCACAGCTGCCGCGCCGACCGCGCCTCGTGTTCCATGGTTCGTCACTCCCCACCGCCGGACGTCTTCAGGTCGGCTGCCCGTTGTGAGCGCCTTTACACGGACAGGCGCCTCCCCGCTCTGCATGACGTGTCTGACGGGGAAAAGGTTTCACCTGTCCGGAACATGAACCACCGGAACGAATAATTCCAGCCATCTCCGCAGCTCGGGGAGAAGGCACACCCTTCGGTGTCCTCTGCCACAGTGGCCGATCCCAACTCCCGGAATACCCGGACATCTCATGATCAACGATCACTCGACAGGCTGAAAATCGCCCGGACATGCCTTCGAGATGGCTCTGATGCAGTAGTAGGCTCGCGCCGCCGTTTGTTGAAATCGAAGGTTGACGCCGCGTGTTGACGGCGACGTCACACGTGGAGGGCCGCCGTGGCGCACGGGGGTCGAGCTGGGGGAGGCCATGCGCTTTCGCGGGAAGTCCATCCGCCGGAAGATCGTGGCGTTGCTCCTCGTCCCCCTCGTCTCCCTGACCGGCCTGTGGGGCTTCTCCACGGTGCTCACCGGGCGCGAGGCCGACCAGCTCCTCGACGTCGGCTACATCGTCGACAAGGTCGGCTACCCCCTGGAGGACACCGCACGGGTCATCCAGCTGGAACGCCGCCAGTCCCTCGTCTACCTCGCCGACCCGCGCGGCTCCGAGGCCCTCGGCACCCTCCGCGAGGCCCGCCGCGCCACCGACCGGCAGATCGCCCGGATCCGCGCCAACGCCGCCGAACCCGGCGTCCGGGACGAGATGCGGCCCGTCACCACCCAGCGCCTCAACTCCCTCCTCGAAGCGCTCGACGGCCTCACCTCGCTGCGCCGCTCCGTCGAGAACCGCAGCATCGGCCGCATGCAGGCGCTCGACTTCTACAACCGCCTCGTCGACCCCTGCTACAGCTTCCTCGTCACCCTCCACGCCCTGGAGAACGTGGAGATGGACAAGCAGGGCCGCGCCCTCGTCGGGATCACCCGCGCCCGCGAACTCCTCTCCCGCGAGGACGCCCTCGTCCTCTCCGCCCTCGTCGCCGACCGGATCACCGCCCAGGAGATCCGCGCGATATCGGACCTCGTCGCCAACCGCGAGCAGTTCTACGAGGTCAACCTCGAACTGCTCCCCGCCGCCGAGCGCACCCGTTTCGAGAAGTTCTGGCGCAGCCCCGGCACCGCCGCACTGCGCACCGCGGAGAACGCCCTCATCGAAGCCGGCCCCACCGACAACCCCCGCACCGTCACCGCCGCCTACTGGCAGGACGAGGCCAGTCCCGTCCTCGACGCCCTCGCCCGCGAGAACACCGCCGCCGGCGACCGCTACCAGGACCGCGTCCAGCCCGCCGCCTACAGCGTCCTGCTGAAGGCCGGAGCCGCCGGCGTCCTCGGCTTCCTCGCCCTCCTCGCCTCCCTCGTCATCTCCGTCCGCATCGGCCGCGACCTCATCCGCGACCTGCGCCGCCTCCAGAAGGAGGCCCAGGAGGTCTCCGGCGTCCGGCTGCCCAGCGTGATGCGCCGCCTCGCCGCCGGCGAACACGTCGACGTCGAGACCGAGGTCCCCCACCTGGGCTACGGGGAGGACGAGGTCGGCCAGGTCGGCCAGGCCCTCCACACCCTCCAGCGCGCCGCCGTCGAGGCCGCCGTCAAGCAGGCCGACATGCGCCGCGGCGTCTCCGAGGTGTTCGTCAACCTGGCCCGCCGCAACCAGGTCCTCCTGCACCGCCAGCTCACCCTGCTCGACACGATGGAGCGGCGCACCGAGGACACCGAGGAACTCGCCGACCTCTTCCGCCTCGACCACCTCACCACCCGCATGCGCCGGCACGCCGAAGGCCTCGTCATCCTCTCCGGCGCCGCCCCCTCCCGCCAGTGGCGCAAGCCCGTCCAGCTCATGGACGTGGTACGGGCCGCGGTCGCCGAGGTCGAGGACTACGAGCGCATCGAGGTCCGGCGCCTGCCGCGCCTCGGCGTCGGCGGCCCCGCCGTCGCCGACCTCACCCACCTCATCGCCGAACTCCTCGAGAACGCCACCGTGTTCTCGCCCCCGCACACCGCCGTGCAGGTGCTCGGTGAGCGCGTCGCCAACGGCTTCACCCTGGAGATCCACGACCGCGGCCTCGGCATGACCCCCGAGGCCCTGCTCGACGCCAACCTCCGCCTCGCCGAGACGCCCGAGTTCGAGCTCTCCGACACCGACCGCCTCGGCCTCTTCGTCGTCAGCCGGCTCGCCCAGCGGCAGAACGTCCGCGTCTCGCTCCAGACCTCCCCGTACGGCGGCACCACCGCGGTCGTGTTCATCCCGGCCGCCCTGCTCACCGACGCCCCCGAGACCCAGGGCGCCGGTTTCCGCCTGGACCGGACCCACCTGGACCGCGCCGCCTCCGACCGCACGGGCCCCGACCGCGCCACCACCGGCCGGACGCGGCCGGGCGCGCCCGGGGACGACGGCCGCCTTCCCACCCGCAGGCCCGCCCTCGCCCGCGTCCCCGACGTGACCGGGACGCCCGCCGCCCTCGACGGACCGGTGGAGCTCGAACCGCCGCTCGGTGACGAGGACTTCGACACGCTTCTCGACCGCTCCGCCGACCTCCTGGACTCCGACAGCGAGCGCGGGGGCCTCTTCCGGCCCCGCGACCGCCGCCGCGGCCTCGCCC
>NZ_JAPSIW010000768.1 GCF_031178505.1 Streptomyces sp.
GGCCCGAAGCGGCACGTGCGTGTCCGAGACGAGCAGCAGCCGTACGGGCCGGCCCGGCTCCCCGGTCACCTCAGGGGCCACGGACGGCCTCCTTCCTCACCCGGGCGGGTCCCGCCCGCCGTACGCGTCCTCGCGGGGCACCGGGGCCTCCAGCAGGCCGGTGCGGCCACCCGTTCCCGTACCGCTGACGTGGCCGTGACCGCATCGCCGGAAGCCCCTCGCTCAGCCCCCCGGCCGGATGACCGCGCGGACGCAGCCGTCGGTCTTGTGCTTGAACATGTCGTACGCGGTCGGGGCCTCGTCCAGGCTCACGGTGTGCGTCGCCATGTGGGAGGTGCTGAGCTCCCCGGCCGCGATGCGGTCCAGCAGCATGGGAATGTAGCGCTGGCCGTGCATCTGCGCGCCCCGCACCGTCAGCCCCTTGTTGATCACCGCACCGAGCGGGAACTTGTCGACGGCCCCGGCGAACACGCCGAGGATGAACACGGTGCCGCCCTTGCGACAGGCGTGGATGGCCTGGCGGACGGCGGTCGGACGGTCGGTCTGCAGCCGCAGCTGCTGCTTGACCTGGTCGTACACGTGCATCGGGCCGTCGCTGTGCGCCTCCATGCCGACCGCCTCGATGCACACGTCCGGACCCCGGCCGCCGGTCCGCTCCCTCAGTTCGGCGCCGACGTCGGTGCTGCTGTAGTCGATGACCTCGCTGCCCACGTGGCGCTCGGTCATCCGCAGCCGCTCCGGGACGCGGTCGATGGAGATGACCCGCTCCGCCCCGAGCAGGACCGCCGCCCGCGCCGCCATCTGCCCCACGGCGCCGCACCCCCACACGGCGACCACGTCACCGGGGCCCACGCCGCCGAGGTCCGCGCCCATCCAGCCGGTCGGCACCGAGTCGGAGACGAACAGGGCGCTGGTGTCGTCGACGCCCTCGGGAACGGTGAAGGCGCCGTAATCCGCGAACGGGACGCGCACGTACTCGGCGTGGCTGCCGCGCAGCCCGCCCATGGCGTGCGAGTAGCCGAAGATGCCCGCGGTGTCGGCGCCGAAGAGGGCCTGTCCGATCCCGGGATTGGTGTTGGTGTTGTCGCACAGGGACCACAGGTCGTTCGCGCAGTACCAGCAGCGTCCGCAACCGACGAACGAGCAGACGACCACCCGGTCGCCCACCGCGTGCCGTCGCACGGCCGGGCCGACCTCGACGACCTCGCCGACGAACTCGTGCCCGATGACGTCTCCGGCCCGCATGAACGGGATGTAGCCGCCGATGAGGTGGAGGTCGGATCCGCAGGTGGTGCCGGCGACGAGCCGGACGATCATGTCCTGGTCGTTGCGGAGGATCGGGTCGGGCACCTGCTCGACCGAGAGCCGGTCGACCCCTTCCCAGCACAGGGCCTTCACAGCACTCCCTCCCCGCCGGCGCGCCGGCTCAGCGTTCCGATCAGTTTCCCGCCCGGGGACTCGTGGTCGGTGGGCGGCGCGTCGGGCAGGAGGACCTCGCCCGCCTCCAGGAGGGCCTTGGCCTCCCGGAGGGCGCGGCGCAGGTCCTGGCGGGGGTCGTCCCCCGCGACGCGGGCGGCGACGGAGCCGCCGCCCTCCGCCGCCGGATCCCTGAAGCGGGCGGCGAGCTCGGTGCCGCGGTCGCCGGGCGCGGCGTTGATCCGGGTCTCGATCCGGTCGCCGAAGTCCTTCAGTGGTCCGATCTCGTGCGGCCGTACGTCGTCCGGTGCGCGCTGGACGGTCACGACCAGCCAGCGGTGCGTGTCGTCCGGCTCCGGGCTCCGCGCGGTCAGGCGCCGCAGGGCGACGGCTCCGGCGGTGAGTCCCGCGGCGGCGGTGAGCAGCGCCTTCTTTCCCGCCATCCCGGTCACACCCCGGGCGTGGTCGTCGTACGCCGCCGGCCGAGGAGGGCGCCGAGCGCGATCATGCCGAGGCCGAGGACGAAGTGGAGCCAGTTGTCCGCCGTGTTCAGCGGCACGAAGTTCGCGCTGCTGTGGTGATCGACGAGCAGGCCGTACAGCCACAGGACCAGGTACACGGCGCCTCCCGCCAGGAGGAAGGTCCGCGCCGCCGCGGCGGTACGGGCCATGGCCACTCCGGCGACGCCGAAGGCCAGATGGACCAGGTTGTGAAGGATGGAGACCTGGAAGACACCCAGCAGCTTGGCCTCCGAGTCGTGCGAGGCGAACTTCATGGTGTCGTAGTCCGTGGTGACGCCGGGGATGAACCCGAGGACCCCCACGAGGAGGAATACGGCTCCGACCAGCAGAGCGGCCTGCTGGACGGGGGTGCGGGCGTTCCGTGACGCATGGGTACCGCTGGTCATCATGGGCCTTCTTCCTTGATGTCTGCGATGTCTGCGCTGTTCCGCCGGACGCGGTTCACCGGGCGCGGGGCCCGTGTGCCGGCCGCCTCCGGCACCTACCGTCTTCTCCCTGCTGCGGCGGCCGCCGGGGTCGCGGCGAGCGGCACGGCGGGGCCGGGGTGGGCGGGGGCGGTCCCGCGCACGGACTTCCCGGCGGGCCCGGGCCGCGAGGACGCCGCCCCGCCCCCGAGTGCCCCGACCGTCCGCTCCCCGATCGCTCCGGGCATCCCGCCCCTCAGGCCGTGTCCGTGCCGGAGGCGCCGTCGCCCTCGGACCTGTCGCCTTCGGCCTGCGAGGGCGTCGTACGGGGCGCACCGGAGGTGTCCGGTCCCGAGGACCCGTCGGCCGTCCCGTTCTCCGGCTCGCGTTCGCCCTCGGCCTGGGACGGTGTCTGCTCGTTCGCGTCACTCATGGGCGGTCCTCCGTGCCGATGGTGCCTGTGGTGTCGATGCGGCGGGGGTCGCGAGGGACCCCGCCCAGCCGACGAGTACCCGGGTCACGTCACACCAATCGGGACACAGGCGGACAAAAGTGCGAGCCGCCAGTAGGTCGGGCGGCTCGCGGGTGAGACAGGCGGCACGGACCGGCGGTGCCGGGTGCGGCTCGGGATCAGCCGCTGGAACCCCCTCCGCAGCTCGACCCGCCGGAGGAGCCCCCGCAGCTCGATCCGCCGGAGGAGCTTCCGCAGCTCGATCCGCTCCAGCCGGACGAGCCGCCCCCGGAGGAACTCGCGCAGCTCACGGCGCCCGAGGAACAGGCGCTCGCCGAACAGCCCCCCGTACCCGACTCCGACCCCCCTGATCCTCCGCCGGAATGACCGGGGGAGCTGCCGCACGGGCCGCCCCCCGGCGTTCCCGCGCACCAGTGGATCACCGCCACGGCCGCCGCCCCGTCCGATCCGGAGGAGGAGCGCGACGCCGCC
>NZ_JAPSIW010000769.1 GCF_031178505.1 Streptomyces sp.
CGGAGGCGGCGTCGGCGTGGGCGTCGGCGGCCTCCGCCGCCTCCCGGGACGCCTGGGCGTTCTCGTCCGACTCGTGCGCCTGGGCGAAGGCTTCCTTGGCGTCGGCCTTGGCGCGGGCGGCGTCGGCCTTCTGCTCGGCGGCCCAGGCGTCGTCCCGCAGGTCGCGGGCCTTGTCCTTGGCCTTGACCGCGGCGTTCTTCTTCTCGACCGCGGTGCCTTCGGCGGTCTCGGCGAGCTTGCGGGCGTCCTGCGCCTTCACCGCCTCCGCCTCGGCGTTCTTGCGGTGCTGTGCCGCCTCGCCCTGTTTGGCGACGGCGATCAGCTTCTCCTTCTCGGCGGTCTTCTCCTCCGCCTCGGCGGAGAGCCTGCGGGCACGGGCGTCGGCGGCGGCCGCCTTGGCGGTCGCCTCCGCCTGTACGGCGACGGCGAGCTTGGCCTCGGCGGTCTCCTTCTCCTTCTTGGCGGTGTCGCGCTGGAATTTGGCTCCGTCCGCGGCGGCCTTGGCCTGCCACTCGGCGGCGCGGGCCGCCTCCTTGCGGAACTCGGCTTTCGACAGGGAGGCCTGGGCGAGCGCGCGCTGCGCGATCGTGTCGCTGTCCGCGGCGGCGGCGCGGGTGGCGGCCTCGGCGGTCTCACCGGCCTTCACCATCGCGTCGAGCGCGGCGGCGACACCCTTGGTGACCTGGTCCTTCTGGAGACCCACCAACAGGCCTCGGCCGCGCGGCGCGCCGTTCTTGTCGGCGATGGCGTAGGCGGCCTGCATGGCGGTGTCGGAGGTGGCGACGGCCACCTTGGCCGCCGCGGCCTGCTGCTTGATGACCGCGAGCTGCGCCTTGGCTCCCGCCCGGGCGTCCGCGACGCCCTTCGCCGCCTGGTCGAAGTGGGCCTTGGGCTGCACCTCGCCGTTGTGGCCGGACGGCTTGATGGTGAACTGCTGGGAGGCGGCGGTGGCGCAGTTGGCGAGCAGCGCGTCCTTGCCGACGTCGTACGTGGCGAAGTTCAGGCATTTGCCGGAGCCGACGCCCCTGAGCTGCGTGGTGGCGCGGGGGGTGTACTCCCAGGTCTGGGCCTGCGAGCCGCTGTTGCAGGTGTGGATCTGGATCTTCGTGCCGACGGCCGAGCCGTTGCCGGCGACGTCGAGGCACTTCATGGACTTGACGTTGCGCAGATGCAGACCGAGGTCGTCACCCTCCATCTGCCACTGCTGCGCGGACGTGCCGTTGCAGGTGTAGGCCTGGACGGGGGTGCCGTTGGCCGTCCCACCACCCTGGACCTCCAGGCACTTGCCCGTGGCGCCCTTCAGCTGGATCGTCGACGGGACGTCGCCGATCCAGCCGACGCCGCCCGCGGACCAGTAGTCCTGCCAGCGGGTGAGGTGGTCGGCGACCCAGGAGTGGCCGAGCATCTGGCCGAGCGCCCGGGCGCCGGTCGCGAGCGCCTTGGTGGCGTTCTCACTCGCGTCCACGACCTGGTTGCGCTGGACGGCCTGGGAGGCGATCTCCTGCTGCCATTCGGCCGCGGCGGTGCCGGCGACGGGACCCATGACCTTGTTCGGGTCGATCGGGTCGCGCCAGGTGCAGGTGGAGAACCGTGCCTTCAGGTCCTCCACCGCGATGCGGTACTCGGGGCTGCCGGGGACCGGGCCGGTGCGGGGGAAGCCGCCGTTGGCGAGGAAGAGCCGGGCGTTGTCCGCGCCGGTGGGCTCGAAGGTGTTGCCCTTGAGCCACGTGAAGCCCTCGTTCTCGGCGACGTCCCGGGTCCAGTCCGTGCTCGTCGTGGAGTCCGGGTCCTTGCCGTAGAGGGGGGTGCCCAGGTCGATGACGGCCTTGCGGGTCTTCGCGTCGGCCGGCGGGGTCGGGTCCTCGTACGGGTCGCCCTCGCTCTTCCAGAACCGGTCCGCGATCCACCTGGTCAGGCCGGTCTGGCTGTGGAAGTCCTCGCCCTCCCGGGTGCCGGGCGGCCAGTGGAAGGTCGCGTCGTTGATGCCGGCGACGGTGCTCAGCCCGGCGAGGGGCTTCTCCCAGCTCTCGCGGAGGGCGAAGATGCCCGCCAGTTCCTTGTCGGCGGCGGCCTGGTCCTTCTCGTACGCCGTGCTGAGCGGCGTCTTCTCCCAGTACTCGGGGTTCGCGGCCGTGTGGAGGCCCTCGGGCGGCAGGTCGAGACCGCCCTGGGCGACGCCGGTCATGGCCGGGCCGCCCATGCGCAGCACCTCGGCCATCAGGCACTGGTCCTGCCGCAGTTGCTCGGCGGCGGTCTCCTCGTACCAGTCGAAGTCGTTGCCGACGGAGGCCATACGGGGGCCGGTGCCCGGCAGGCCGGGCTGGACGGCCAGACCGCCGAGGACGGCGAGTCCGACCACGGAGGTCGTGAGCGGGGTCAGGACCGCGGAGAACCGCGATCCCGATATGAACGTTCTTGGTCTGGAACGCAAGGGTCGTCCTTCGTACGGAACGAGGGCGTCGGGGGTGCCCGTCAGGAGCGAGGGCGGAGCCGTACGGAATACGCGGAAGCGCCGTACCCAGGCAGGCACGCCACCGTGCCGACCTGCGATGCGGGCGCGGTGAGCCGGTGTCGTGGCACGACGAAGCCATCCCTCCCCGTGGCGGCACTGTTCCCCCGGCCGCCGGTGATGTGCGCCGCGGCGGAGTGGTCAGGTTCCGCCCGGCGTGCGGGGATCACCATAGCCACAGGCCGAGCCCGATGTTCAAGGGAGTTACCGCCGGTTCCGCCGTCCGGGCGCCGCTCCGCACCGCGCCCGCACGTCCCGGACGCACCCCGACCGCCCTCGGCCTCGCGCCGGGGCCACCGGGTCACCGTTGACGGGAGCCGCGCGGAATCCTACGGTCGTGCATAGGATTCCCTTGTGGGCTCAGGACAGGAGCGGTCGATGACGACGGAGCAGGCCAGGAAGACGGCCGAGGCGCTCACCTACAGCACCGGGTTCGGCAACGAGCACAGCTCGGAGGCGGTCCCCGGCGCGCTGCCGGAAGGGCGCAACTCGCCGCAGCGCGCCCCCCTCGGCCTCTACGCCGAGCAGCTCAGCGGCAGCGCCTTCACCGAGCCGCGCGCCCACAACCGCCGGTCCTGGCTGTACCGGATCCGCCCCTCGGCGGCCCATCCGCCGTTCACCCGGACCGACAACGGCGCGCTGCGCGGCGCGCCCTTCACCGAGACCGTGCCCGACCCGAACCGGCTGCGCTGGGACCCGCTGCCCGCGCCGGCGCCGGGGACGGACTGGCTGGCCGGCCTGTGGACCCTCGGCGGCAACGGCGACGTGAC
>NZ_JAPSIW010000770.1 GCF_031178505.1 Streptomyces sp.
CCTCCCACGGACGGCTTCCGAACGGCGTCGGTCCGCTCGCACTCCCCCATACCGGGACATAGCCTCCTTTTGTGACACGAACAGCCACCCGAGCCCTTCTCGCGGTACTGGTGGCGGCGTGGTGGCTCCTCGTGCCCGCCGTTCACGGTGCCCACGCCGACGATCCCGCCGAACTGTCCCGGGACGGCCAGATCACCGACCGGGCCGGCGCCCTCGGCGAGCGCCGGGCCGCCGTGGCCGCGGCGCTCGACCGGCTCTACGAGGACCGCCGAATCCAGCTGTTCGTGGTCTACGTCCGGGATTTCTCGGGTCGTTCGGCCCCGGACTGGGCCGACGCCACCGCCGCGCGCAACGGCCTCGGCGCGGACGACGTCCTGCTCGCCGTCGCCACCCGCGCCCGGCAGTACGCGCACTCCGCCGACCCGGCGGGCCGGCTCACCCAGGCCCAGCTCGACGAGGTGGCGCGGACCGCGATCGAACCGGCCCTGCGGCAGAACGACTGGGCCGGGGCCGCCATCGGCGCCGCCGATGGCTACGGCGCGGTCCTGGCCGGCCGGCCCGTCCCGGCGCCGGCGATCACCCCCGGTCCCGCCGACCCCGAGCCGGAGGGGGGCGGATCGTGGGGCGCCGACCTCGTCCTGCCGGCCGTGCTCGTCGGCGGCGCCGGGGCCGTGGCGGCGTACGCCTACGCCAAGCGCCGCAGGCGCACCGCGACCCGCACCACTCCCCAGGGCGGGCAGGGCTGGGCCCCTCCCCCCGAGCACGCGCCGCCGTCGCTGGACGCGCTCGACGCCGAGGCCCAACGGACCCTGGTCGCCACCGACGACGCGGTGCGCACCAGCCAGGAGGAACTGGGCTTCGCCTCCGCGCAGTTCGGGGAGGCGGCCGTGGAGCGGTTCACCGAGGCCCTGGCCTTCGCGAAGGAGCAGCTCACGGCCTCGTTCCGGGTGCGGCAGCGGCTCGACGACGCCTTCCCCGAGGACGACGGGGAGCGGCGCAACATGCTGGAGGAGATCCTCCGGCGCTGCGCCGAGGCGAACGCGCGCCTGGACGCGGAGAGCGAGGACTTCGACCGGCTGCGCGCCCTGGAGCGTACGGCCCCGGAGGCGCTGGCCTCCGTCGAGGCGGCGTTCCGGGAGCAGACCGGGCGGGTGGTCACGGCCGGGGCGGCGCTGGGCGCGATGCGCGAGCGGTACGCGGACAGCGCCGCCTCCCCGGTCGCCGGAAACGTCGAGCAGGCCAAGGACCGGCTGGTCTTCGCGACGACCCACATCAACGCGGCCCGGCAGCGGGTGGACGAGGGCGACAACGGCGGTGCCGCCGTGCACATCCGGGCCGCCGAGGGCGCGGTGGACCAGGCCGCCCGGCTGATCGAGGCGGTGGACCGGCGCGCGGTGGAGCTCGCGGAGGCGGTGGGGAAGCTGCCGGGCGCGCTCTCCGAGACGGACGCGGACCTCGCGGACGCCCGCGGCCTGCTGAAGGGCACGGCCGAGGGGGTGTCCACGGCGGACCTCCAGGGGCGGATCGCGCGGGCGGAGACGGTGGCCGCCGAGGTGCGGCAGGCCGGTGAGGCCGGGCGGTACGACCCTCTGGAGGCGCTGCGGCGGGTCGAGGAGGCGGACGCGGCGCTCGACGAGGCGCTGCGGGGCGCGCGGGAGCGCGAATCGGGCGACCGCCGCGGCCGCGCCCTGCTGGAGCAGGCGATGCTGACGGCCCGTTCGGCGATCGGGGCGGCCTCCGACTACGTGACGACGCACCGGGGAGCGGTGGGCAGCGAGGCCCGCACCCGGCTCGCGGAGGCCCGGCGCCGGTGGGAGAGGGCGGAGGCGCTCGCCGCCGCCGGGGACCCGCGGACCGCCCTGCCGGAGGCGCAGCGGGCGGACGGCCTGGCGCGGCTGGCGCAGGAGCTCGCGGAGCGGGACGTCCACGCCTTCGGGGGCCCCGGCGGTCCTGGCGGGATGCCGGGCGTGGGCGGGGGCGGCGGGCTCGGGGGCGCGGTGCTGGGCGGCATCCTCCTCGGCGGGCTGTTCGGCGGGGGAAGCGGGGGTCACGGGGGCTTCGGCGGCGGGTTCGGGGGTGGGTTCGGGGGCGGTGGTCCCGGCGGCGGGCCCGGCAGCTTCGGCGGTGGCGGCACGCGCGGCCGGCTGGGCGGCGGGGGCCGGTTCTGAGCGCGACCCGCCGCCCCTCCCTGTTTCGCGTCCCTCTGAGGACTCCACGAAGGAGACGAGCATGAGCAAGCAGACCGTTCTCGGCCGGGTCGCCCAGCTGGCGAAGGCGAACATCCACGCGCTGCTGGACCAGGCCGAGGATCCGCAGAAGATGCTGGACCAGCTGATCCGTGACTACTCGTCCAACATCGCGGAGGCGGAGGAAGCGGTGGCCGCCACGATCGGCAATCTGCGGCTGATGGAGCAGGACCACCAGGAGGACCTGGACGCGGCGAAGGAGTGGGGCGGGAAGGCGCTCGCCGCGAGCCGGAAGGCGGACGAACTGCGGGCCGGCGGGCGGACGGCGGAGGCCGACCGCTTCGACAACCTGGCGAAGGTGGCGCTCGGCCGCCAGCTGCGCGCCGAGCAGGAGGCGCGGACGGCCGAGCCGACCATCGCCGCGCAGACCGACGTGGTGGCCAAGCTGCGGACCGGACTCGACCAGATGGGGACCAAGCTCGGCGAACTCCAGGCCAAGCGGGACGAGCTGGTCGCCCGCGCGAAGTCGGCGCAGGCGCAGAACCGCATGACGGACGCGGTCGACAGCATCGACCTGCTCGACCCGACCAGCGAGCTGAGCCGGTTCGAGGACAAGGTGCGCCGGGAGGAGGCGCGGGCCCTGGGCAAGCAGGAGCTCGCCGCCTCGTCCCTGGACGCGCAGTTCGAGCAGCTGGACGCATTCGGCGACAGCGACGAGATCGAGGCCCGCCTCGCGGCGCTGAAGGCCGCCTGACTCCAGGGGTGCCCGGCGCTCCCGGTCCTTCGCTCAGAACATGCTGAGGAGCTGCTCCACGCTGGGCTCGGCCGCGCTCTCGCCGTCGGGCAGGGCGAGTTCGAACCAGACGGTCTTGCCGCGCGGGGTGCGGCGGGAGCCCCAGGAGGAGCTGAGCAGCCCGACGAGCTGAAGACCGCGGCCGCCCTCGTCGGTGTCCCGGGCCCTGCGGCGCCGGGGCTGCACCAGGCCCGAGTCCCAGACCTCGCAGACGAGGGTCCGGTCGCGCAGCAGGCGGAGCCGGATCTCGCCCTCGCCGTAGCGCAGGGCGTTGGTGACGAGTTCGCTGACGAGCAGTT
>NZ_JAPSIW010000114.1 GCF_031178505.1 Streptomyces sp.
CGATAAAACTCCCGACAGTCCCCCGGATGGCGGCTCACGGTCACCCGAATGCCACGCACCGGGGGGATCCGTGGAGGCGTTAACTGGTTATGACAGCAGCATTTCCTGAAAGCTTCATCTCCAGGCGTGTGAATGATCATTCCTGGGCGGACGACTCCGTTGTCATAGGTGACTTTCTGTTCCTTCCGGCTTCCTCGGCCGGAGGCGCCAACGGAAGGCTCAAGGGAGTCGGCGGAGTGATCGCCCTGACGTGGTCCGCCCCGGCTCTGGAGGAGTTGGTGGCCGCCATGGCTCAGCTCGAGCAGGAGTTCCTCAGTGCCTGGAGGGATGCCGGCCTGCCGACACTGGATCAAGAACGAACGGTGCAACACGATCATGCGTGAGTGGCATGCTGAAGAAGCACTGGACCCACGTTCGGGCTTCTACCGTGCGGTTGAGGATCAGCCGTGGGCTCGGTCTGCCGAGGACAAGACCATCCCCCAGAGGAACTTTCACGGGCCCCACCCGGCGAACCGCCTGATGGGCACCGAATGGGATCCGGCCGAAGAGCTCGCCTTTCTCCTCCAGGAGGCCATGCAGGCCGACCAGGCCCCCTCCCCGGCCTTCCTGCCGGACAGCGACGACTACACACACGACCGCACTCACCTGGAGAGACTCGCCGAGTTCACGACCGACCTGCCACCTGTACGTCCTGTCGGGGCAGGTCACCGCAAGTCCCGGCGCTCCATGCCGAGTTGGGGGCGACTAGTCAACTTCTCCATCGCGTCTCTCGGCGTCTTCCTGGTGTGCGGCGTCAACGTTCTCAGCGGCGTGATCGCGTACGGTCCTCTGCTGCGCATCGCTGAACCCCGAGCACCTGCCAGCCTGGCCGCGTGGTGGCCCTTTCTCATCTTCGGGCCCTGGCTTGTGGCTTCCCTGTCCATTTTGCGCGCCGCTTTTCATCAGCGCCGCGCCTCGAACTCCTGGTTCGTGGTCCTGTTCTTCTCTCTCGTGGCGATGTGGCTCTGTGTGGCGCAGGCCGACTGGACTTTTACCGACGTGGCAGCAGCCGCCTTGCCCACAGCCGCGTCACTGGCTTGCTTTCACCAGCTGGTCCGCTTCGTCACCCTCACCAAGCCGCCTCGCAATGCACGACGGCGCCGCCGCGCCACCCCATCCCTCCCATCCCCCCCAGGCACCGATCGCCGCCCATGAAGTCCCCGCCGCAACCGGGACGAAGTCGCCTGATGCGCATACCGAGGGCGAAGACGCCCACGGAAAAGCGGTGACCTCGTGACAGCAGCACCAACCGGTACGTGCGGCTCTCAGCGAGGAGGGGCGTCGCCCGACCAACTCGGCAAGTCTCCCAATTTCAAGATCCATCACGCAAGATCCGTCACCCGGTCGGATGGCAGCCACCAAAAAGTCGTCTTATCCGCCGGGAGTGAGCCCCTGTGCGCCCCCCTTCGAAAGGAGCCTTACCCGATGCATGTGTCCCTGTGGATTATCCTGGCATGCGCCTCAGCATGCTCGCTGGTATCCACATTCACCTCGTCCGCCCGGACGAGCATGCCCCGGATTGACACACGAGAATTGCGGCGCCGTCGGCATCTGATTCACGTGCTCGAAGCCAACGCACGCCTCGTACGTTGCACCAGCCTGGTTCCGCCGCACAGCGACGCCAACGACCCCCAGCCCTGAGAAGTCCTCATGTGGTTGAGCCGGTGGGCCGTGCGACGTGGTGGGGATCGCTGAGCGGCCGGCACCGGACGAACTGCGGGAGCTGTTCGAGCGAGGGCCGGGCGGGGGTCAGTCGGTCGTCTGCCGGGGTCTGAGGGTGATGGCCGAGGCGGGGCAGAGGCCGGCGGCGAGGCGGGCGGCCGGGTACCGGTCCGGTGCGGGGTGGGGGGTCAGGAGGAGGACCCGGCCCTCTTCGTCGTCCTGGTCGAAGACGGCGGGGGCGGTCAGGGCGCACATTCCGGAACCGACGCAGCGGTCGCGGTCGACCCGGACGGGGGCGGGGGCGGGGGCGCCCATGGGATCAGGCCTCGTTCCAGGTCACCGGGAGGCGGTGCACCCCGTAGATGTTCATGTCCGTGCGCAGGGGGATCTCGTCGGCCGGTACGGCCAGGCGCAGGTCCGGGAAGCGGGTGAACAGGGCGGGGAGGGCGATCGTCAGTTCCACCCGGGCGAGTTGCTGCCCGAGGCACTGGTGGATGCCGTGGCCGAAGGCGAGATGCCCGGTGGCCTTCCTGCGCAGGTCGAGCACGTCGGGGTCGGGGAACCGCAGCGGGTCCCGGTTGGCGGCGTCCAGGGTGAGGGTGACCGTCTCCCCCGCCCTGATCAGGTGGCCCTCCAGCTCGACGTCCTCCCGCGCGGACCGCACGCCGGTGGCGGCGACGCTGAGGTGGCGGAGCAGCTCCTCCACGGCCTGCGGGGCGAGGTCCGGGTCGGTGCGCAGGGCGTCGGCCTGGGCGGGGTGCGAGAGCAGCGCGAAGGTGCCGTGCGCGATCATGTTGGCGGTGGTGTCGAGTCCCGCCGCGAGCAGGAAGGCGCCGATGCCGACCAGTTCCTCGTCGCTGAGGTCGGAGTCGCGGGCGAGGTCGCCGAGCAGGTCGTCGGTGGGCTCGGCCCGCTGGGCGGTGACGAGCTCGCCCATGTACCGCTCGAGCCCCACCATGGCCGCGTACCGGTTCTCCGGTGTCTCCTCCGCCGACATGAGCGTGTGGGCGTGGCCCTGGAACCGCTCGCGGTCGGCGTACGGCACACCCAGCAGCTCGCAGATCACGAGGGCGGGTATGGGCTTGGCGTACGCGTCCACCAGGTCGGTGCCCGGGCCCCGGCGCTCCAGGGCGTCCAGGTGCTCGGCGACGATCTCCCGTACCCGGGCGCCCAGTTGGCGCATCCGCCGCACGGTGAACCTTCCCGCCAGGAGCCGTCGGTAGCGAGTGTGTTCGGGGGCGTCCATACCGGTCATGTCACCGACCGGGGCGGGGTCGAGCGGCCCCTCCGGGGCGCCGGGCAGGGGGTGGTGCATCAGTTCGTACCGTGAGCTGAACCGGGGGTCGCCGAGGACCGCGCGGACCGCGGCGTGTCCGGTGGCGAGCCAGCCGACGTGTCCGTCGGGGTACGTCATCCGGGTCAGCGGGCTCCGTTCACGGAGCGGGGCGAGGCCGGCGGGCGGGTCGAAGGGGCAGCCGGGGGCGCGCCGGGTCGGGAGTTCCGCCACGGGTTCGGTGGCCGGGGTGGCCGCGGGCCTGGTCCGGTGGGGCGTCGCTTCGTTCTGCATGGGGTCCTCCGTGGAGAGTGACGTGCCGGGAACTACGGGACGGGCCGGGGGGTCAGCGCTTCGCGGAGCGGCCGAAGGCGGAGCGTGACCAGAGGTAACCGACCGCGGTGAGGCCGGCGCACCAGGCGAGCGCCAGGTAGCCGCTGTTGCCGATGGGCGTGCCCATGAGCAGGCCGCGCAGCGTTTCGACGGCGGGTGTGAAGGGCTGGTACTCGGCGAACCAGCGCAGCGCGGTCGGCATCGAGTCGGTCGGTACGACGGCGCTGCCGAGGAAGGGCAGGAAGGTCAGCGGCAGGGGCGTGTTGCTGGCGGACTCGGGGGTCCTGGAGACGAGGCCGATGCCGGCCGACAGCCACGTGAGGCCCAGGGCGAGGAAGGCGAGGAGGCCGAACGCGGCGAGCCATTCGACGGCGGTGGCGTCGGGGCGGAAGCCGATGGCGAGGGCGACGCCGATGACCAGGGCGAGGGCGATCAGTGTCTGAACCACGCTGCCGGCGACGTGGCCGGTGAGGAAGGCGGCGCGGGAGAGTGACATGGTGCGGAAGCGGTTGACGATGCCCTCGGTCATGTCGACGCAGACGCCGACGGCCGTGGCCACCGATCCGGCGGTGGCGGTCATGAGGATGATGCCGGGCGCGAGGTAGTCGATGTAGGCGCCGTCTCCGCCCGGCGCCGCACCGATGCCGGCGCCGAGGGCGCCGCCGAAGGCGTAGGTGAACAGCAGCAGCATCATGACGGGCATGGCGACGACCGAGACCGTCATGGCCGGATAGCGCAGGGCGTGGGTGAGGTTGCGCCGGAGCATGGTCATCGAGTCGGCCGCGGCGTGGGCGAGGCTGCTCATCGGGTGGTCTCCTTCCGGGGGTCTGCCGCGCCGGGGGTGCGGCCGGCGCCGGTCAGGGTGAGGAACACGTCGTCGAGGTCGGGGGTGTGCACGGTCAGCGACTCGGGCCGGAGGCCGGCGCCGTCCAGGACGTCGAGCACGGCGCGCAGGGTCTCGACGCCGCCGTCGCCGGGGACGCGCAGGGTCAGTTCGTCGTCGTCCCTCGTGGCGACTCCGAAGTGGTGCGCCGCGGTGTCGAGTTGCCCCGGGCAGGAGAAGCGGAGGCGGATGTGGCCGCCGGGGACGAGCCGTTTGAGTTCGCCGGCGGTGCCTTCGGCGACCAGGCGTCCCCGGTCGAGGACGGCGATGCGGTCGGCGAGTTGGTCCGCCTCCTCCAGGTACTGGGTGGTCAGGAGGACGGTGACGCGCTGTTCGGTGACGAGGCCGCGGATGATCTCCCACATGGTGCGGCGGCTGCGCGGGTCGAGTCCGGTGGTCGGCTCGTCGAGGAAGATGACGCGCGGGTCGCCGACCAGGGTCATGGCGAGGTCGAGCTTGCGGCGCATGCCGCCGGAGAGGGTGGAGACCGGTTTCCGCGCGGCGGCGGTGAGTTCGAAGCGCTCCAGCAGATCGCCGGCGCGGCGGCGGCCCGCACGGCGCGGCAGGTGCTGGAGGTCCGCCATGAGGAGCAGGTTCTCCTCGGCGTTGAGGAGCTGGTCGACCGCCGCGAACTGGCCGGTGACACCGATCGCGGCGCGCACCCCGGCGGGGTCGCGCTCCAGGTCGTGTCCGGCGACGTGTGCCGTGCCGGCGTCGGGCCGGATGAGGGTGGAGAGGATCTCGACGGTGGTCGTCTTGCCGGCACCGTTGGGCCCGAGCAGGGCGAAGACCGATCCTTCGGCGATCCGCAGGTCGATGCCGTCGAGGACGACCTTGTCGCCGTACGACTTGCGCAGGCCGAGGGCGGAGATCGCCGGTGGCGTGGTGAGGGTGGCGGGCGCGGGTGTGGGCGTGGCGGGCATGCGGTCACGTCTCCTGGGGTGTGGACCCGGAGGCGACGCGGGCACGGGGGACCGCACGAGGGACCTCCGGAGGTACGCCGGGGCGGCGCACGCCCTCGCGGGGGTGTCGTGGAACGTGCGGTCTCTCGCATCGAGGTCGGCTCTCCGGGGTGTCGGTTCGGTGGGGGCGGGTGGGAGGAAGGGCGCCGGCGCCGTTGGTGGCCGGACGCGGGGGCGGTCCCCGGGGCGGCTCAGGCGCGGCGGATGACGATGTCGCCGACGCCGGTCCTGGCGTGGATCTCGACCGTCTCGTCGGAGGCGCCGGGGCCTTCGGCCGCGCCGAGGGTGTTGCGGACGGAGCCGAGCCGGGTGGTGACGTCCAGCCAGGCCGCGGTGGACTTCCGTACGCCGACCTCCACGTCGTCGGCGGCCGTCTGGAGCCGGACCACGCCCCGGGCCACGTCGTGGACGCGGATGGCGCCGTTGGCGGACCTGGCCTCGACCGAGGCGTGGGCGACGCCGATGGTGATGCGGCCGTTGGCGGCGCTCACCTTGAGGTCGCCGGTGATCTCGTCGACCGTGGTGTCCCCGTTGCCGTTCTTGACGGTGGCCGCGCCGGTGACCTCGCCGAGGTCGATCGGACCGGAACCGTGGATCTCCGCGTCTCCCGCCACGCGCTCGACGCGGACGGAGCCGTGGCCGGTGCGGAGGTTCGCGGGGCCCGTCTGCGCGAAGGAGATGTCACCGAGGGAGGTTCTGACGCGGCAGTCGCCGAGGGGCCCTTCGGCGGTGTAGTGCCCGATCGGGGAGGCGGCGCGGAGGCGGGAGCCGGCGGGCAGGTCGACGGTCAGGTCGATCGAACCGTGCTTGCCGAAGAGGGAGCGTTTTCTCGGGCCCTTCACGGTCAGGGTGCCGTTGGCGTACGTGACCTTGGTCTGCTCCGCGACCCGGACGTCGTTCTCGTCGTTGCTGTCGCTCGGCAGCACCCGCACGACCGTGTCCGCGCGCTCGGTCGCGGTGATCCGTACGGTGCCGACCTCGAAGTCGAAGTCCGCGGTGATGGCTCCGGGCGTGTCGTAAGAAGGCATGGCTGTCCCGTCCTCGTGGCTCTGGTGGTGTGCGCGGTGTGCGGGGCGGCCCGCGGGCCGGTGAACCGGCGGCCGGTCAGCGAGCCCAGCCCCGGTAGCTGTCACCCTCGACGCGGGGAGCGCGGGCGGGCGGTCCGGCGGGGCCCCCGCCCTGGTCCAGGGCGGCGGAGACGGCCCGGACGAGCCAGGCGTTGACCGACAGTCCTTCCTGGCCGGCGGCCTCCTCGGCGCGGGCCTTGAGGTGGGCGGGGAGGCGGAAGTTGATCCGGGCGGTACCACCGCCTTCCTCGCCCTCCCCCACCGTGGGCGCCGATGGCGCCACAGGTGGCACCACGGGCGCCATCCGCTGGTCGGGCTCTGCCCCGTGGGCTTCCGGCGCGGGCGGGACCGTCACCACGAACTCGGGGTCGAGCCCGCGCAGCCGTACGTCGACCGACCCCGGCGCCAGCTCGCGGGTGATTTCGTCCGAGGCGGCGGAGAGCGCGTTCAGCAAGGTCAGGCGGACCGCCGACTCCAGGGGAGTGGTCAGCCGCTCGGCCAGCTCGCGCGCCTCGTCCCCGCCGGCGCTCGCGGCGACGGCGAGCTCCCGGCGGAGGTGTTCGACGTAGGGGTTCAGGTCCATGACTTCATAGTGGCACCAGAATGGCGCCACCGCAACCCTCCATGGCGCCACGTGATGCCATGTGGTGCCATGGAGGTGCCACCCGCGCCCGTGAGCACGGCGCCGCCCGCCCCCGCTCCGTACACTGCCCCGCATGGCATGCCGCATCAGTGAACTGGTCCTCGACTGCGCCGACCCCGAGCGGCTCGCCGCCTTCTGGAGCGGGGTCCTCGGGTACGTGGAGCTCGACCGGGACGTGGACGGAGCCATCGAGATCGGGCCGCCCGGCGCGGGCCCCGCCGACGGGCGGCCCACCCTCGTCCTCAGCCCCAGCGGCGACCCGAAGGCCGCGAAGCTCCCCCTGCACATCGACGTCAGCCCCACCGACCGCGACCAGGACGCCGAACTGGAGCGCCTGCTCGCGCTCGGCGCACGGCCCGCCGACGTGGGCCAGACCGGCAGTGAGAGCTGGCACGTCCTGGCGGATCCCGAGGGGAACGAGTTCTGCCTCCTGCGCACTCGCGTCCAGCCCCTCTGACGAACGGGCCGCGTCACCGGTGCGCCCGGCGTCCCCCGGGCAGAATCGGGCGCATGGTGATCTCCGAGCGCGCGCTCAACCGCGCCACACTGGCCCGCCAGTTGCTCCTCGCGCGCGCCCCCGTCGGCACCACCGAGGCGGTCCGCCGCGTGGTGGCCCTGCAGGCCCAGCACCCGGGGTCCCCCTACCTCGCGCTCTGGAACCGGGTGGCGGGCTTCGACCCGGCCGGTTTCGACACGGACCTGGCCGGATTCCGTGTGGTGCGGTCGACGCTGATGCGGGTCACGCTGCACCTGGTGCACGCGGCGGATTACCGGGTCTTCCGGGAGGCGGTGGAGCCGACGCTGCGCGGCGCCCGGCTCGGCGACGCGCGGTTCACCGCCACCGGGCTGACGGCCGCGGACGCCGACGCCCTGCTGCCCGGCCTGCTGGCGTACGCGGAAGTCCCGCGTACCGGGGCCGAGTTGCGAGCCTGGACGGCGGAGGCGGTGGGCGCCGGGCGCCTGGGGGGTGCCCTGTCGATCAGGCCGGGTCAGGGAGCGGCGTCCGGCGCCGTGCGTCGCGAGTCGGAGGAGGGAGTCCATGCGGAGCATCGGCGACCGACGACAACGCGGCGAGGCGCGGCGCCAGGCGGCGCGAGCCCGGCAAGATCGGCGAGACACCCCCTCACCCCGGCGGCCTGGCGGATGCTGCGGCAGTACGCCCCGCTGTGGCACGCCCCCACCGGCCCGCCGTGGTCCTTCGGCACCGCGCAGTCCTTCGTGGCGGCGGCCGACAGGCCGGTCCTGGCCGATCCCGAAGCGGCGGCCGGGAGCCTCGCGGCCCTCGTGCTGCGCTACCTGGAGGGCTTCGGGCCCGCCTCCGTCGCGGACATCGGCCGGTTCGCGCTGGTCCAGCAGCACCGGGCGCGGGCCGCCGTGCGGGCGCTCGGCACGCGCCTGGAGCAGGTCCCGGGGCCCGCCGGGACGGTGCTGTACGACATCCCCGGCGCGCCCCGGCCGGACCCCGACACACCGGCCCCGCCGCGCCTGATGGCCATGTGGGACAGCGTCCTGCTGGCGTACGCCGACCGGGGCCGGGTGATCCCGCCCGCGTACCGCGGGCACGTCGTACGCGTGAACGGGGACGTGCTGCCGACGCTGCTGGTCGACGGGTACGTGGCCGGGGTCTGGCGGCCGGTGGACGGCGGGATCGAGGCGTCGGCGTTCCGTCCCCTGCCGGCGGACGCGTGGGAGGGGCTCGCGGCCGAGGCGGCGGCGCTGTCCGCCCTGCTCGCGGCGCGCGATCCCGGCGTCTACCGGAGGTACGACCACTGGTGGGCCAAGGGCCTTCCGGCGGTCGAGACCCGCCTGCTCGGCCGGGGGTGACTCCCGCGTGCCGGCGCACACGCCTCCCGGCCGACCGCCGAGCGGCCATTGCCAGTCGGCCGGAACGCACCTATCTTCGAGCCCACACCTACGGACCGGGATGCTCGTCAGTCCCGGGGCGGCCCCGACGCGCGGGCCGGACGGCGGGGAGCGCACCCTCGGCAGGACAGAGGACGAGGGGCGCTGGACGCCGGGCGTACGGGATATCCGTATCCGCGTACCCGCAGGAGCTGAGCAGCACATGAGCAAGCACGTCCTGGCGCAGAACCAGTACGGCAAGGCCGAGAACCGCATCGTGAAGATCACCCGCAGGGGTGAGGGCGGCGCCTGGCACGAGATCCGTGACCTGAACGTGTCGGTGGCGCTGCGCGGTGAGTACCGCGATGTCCATCTGACCGGTGACAACGCCAACTGTCTGCCGACCGACACCACCAAGAACACGGTCTACGCCTTCGCCAAGGAGCACGGCGTGGACTCCCCCGAGGCCTTCGGCATCCTCCTCGCCCAGCACTTCGTGCGCTCCCAGGCGGTCGTCCACGAGGCGCAGATCCGCGTCGAGGAGTTCGCCTGGGAGCGGATCCCGGTGGCGACGCGCAAGGAGCAGCACTCCTTCGTGCGCAAGGGCCAGGAGGTCCGCACCGCGCAGATCACCTACTCGCAGAACACGGGGCAGCTCCAGGTCGTCTCCGGCCTCAAGGACCTGACGGTGATGAACTCGACCAACTCCGAGTTCCACGGCTTCATCAAGGACGAGTACACGACGCTCCAGGAGGCGTACGACCGCATCCTCGCCACCAAGGTCACGGCCCGCTGGGCGAACTCGGCCTCGGCGGCGGTGGACGCCGGGCACGACTGGGACCGTTCGTACGAGAAGGTGCGCCGGCACCTGCTGGAGGCGTTCGCGGAGACGTACAGCTACTCGCTCCAGCAGACCTTGCACGCCATGGCCGACCGGGTCCTGGACCATGTCGCGACGGTCAACGAGGTGCGGCTCAACCTGCCGAACAAGCACCACTTCCTGGTGGACCTGGAGCCGTTCGGCCTGAAGAACGACGACGAGGTCTACTTCGCCGCCGACCGGATGTACGGCCTCATCGAGGGCACCGTCCACCGCGACGGCGTCCAGCCGGTGATCGCGACCAGCGACTGGATCACCGCCTGACCCACCCCGCGCACACGGCGCCCCCGGACCACCCGGCACACGCGGGGCACGTGACGGAGGCGGCGTGCCGGGTACTCCTCACGTCACCGCAGCCCGGCCGCCGCCCCGACTCCCAGCCATACGGCTCCGAGGCCGGCGGCCAGGCTGCCCGCCACGTTCAGGACGGCGAGGCGCCTCGCCCCGTCCTCGTACAGTTTCAGCGTCTCCCACGAGAAGGTCGAGTACGTGGTGAGGGCACCGCACAGGCCGGTGCCGAGCAGCAGTTGGGCGCGGGCCGTGGCGGTCCCGGCGACCAGGCCGAGGACGAACGAGCCCGCGACGTTGACCGCGAACGTGCCCCAGGGAAAGGCGGATCCGCAGCGGGCGCGGAGCGCGCGGTCGGTGAGGTACCGCAGCGGCGCGCCGACGGCGGCGCCGAGGACGACGGCCAGCCAGTTCACCGCGCCCTCCCCCGGGCCGCACGGGCCGCGGCGACGCCCGCCGCGACCGCGACGAGGGCGGTCAGCAGGGTTCCCCCCAGATAGAGCAGGCCGCGCGCGGGCTCCCCGCCGGCCAGGAGTCGCTGCGTGTCGAGCGCGTACGCGGAGAAGGTGGTGAAGCCCCCGCAGAACCCGGTGCCGAGGAACGGCCGGAGAAGCGGATTCGGCGACTCCATGACCTCGGTGACGAGGACCATCAGCACGCCGAGAGCGGCGCAGCCGGAGGCGTTGACGAGAAAGGTGGTCCAGGGGAAGGCACCGGCCGGCGTGGGCCAGGCGAGGGCCGCCCCGTAGCGCGCGGCGGCCCCGAGGGCGCCGCCGACCGCGACCGCCCCGACGACCGGAAACTGACCGCGCGACTGCATGTGGCCAGGTTACGGGGGTGGTGGCGGGCTGCCGACGCGAGGCCGCACGGGCGCGGTCGCCGGCCTGGGGCATTAACCGGCGGCCGGCCCGTGCGGCCTCGCTCTGCGATGGTCCGGCCACGGAGCGCGAGGGGTCAAAGGGGGCCGGGTGAGTCTGTCAGATCCCCGCGCGGGCTGTTCGGCCCGTTACCGGGGGCTGCGGGGGGCGGTGGTCCGGCCACCATCGGGGGCCCGATTCGGGTGCCGGGTCCACCTCGTCGGGAGGGGTGTCCCCGGGTGACCGTGGAGGGGCAGCGGGAGGGAGCTGCGAAACCTTCGGGCAGGAGTGTCGTGAGTACATCCGTCGCAACCAAGCGCAGGGGCGCCTCCGGGGCCGTTCCCCTGACCGGTCCCGGGCCGGGCGTCCGTACCGTCGGCGCGGCCCGCACCGGTGCCGGAGCCCGTTCGGCCTCGAACACCGGCTCCCGTACGGGGGCCTCCGCCGGCTCCCGGGCGCGTACCGCCGGCGCGGCCCGCGTGGGCGGCCGCACCGACGAGGACGTCTACGCCGAGCTGTGCAGCACGCTGTTCTCCGGCTTCGCGCGGCGCGACCAGCGCCTGAAGGCCGAGCAGTACCTGCACGGGCTGCTCACCGCGCAGGGCCGCAAGTCCATCCGGAACATCGCCGCCCAGATAGGCGGGCCGGCGGCCGAGCAGAGCCTCCACCACTTCATCTCCAGCTCCACCTGGGACTGGCAGCCCATGCGGGCCTCGCTCGCCCGCTTCCTGGAGCGGAGTGGCTGCCCGCAGGCCTGGGTGGTGCGGTCCATGCCGATTCCGAAGGCGGGGGAGCACTCCGTCGGCGTGGACCGGCGCTTCGACCCGGAGCGCGGTCAGGTCTTCCACGGTCAGCAGGCCTTCGGCGTGTGGTTCGCGAGCGACGAGCTGAGCGCGCCCGTCAACTGGCGTCTCTTCCTGCCCGATCCGTGGGTCAACGACCCGACGCGCCGTGACCGCGCGGAGGTTCCGCGGGAGGCGGGCGAGGAGACCCTGGAGGAGTGCGCGGTCGCCGCGGCGCTCGACACCGCCCGCTGGAGCGACGTCACCCGCAAACCGGTCCTCCTCGACGTCCGGGGCGGTGCGGGCCGGCCCGCGCTGAGCCGGCTGGCGGCGGCCGGGGTGCCGGTGGTGGCGCGGATCGGCGCCGGGTCGCGGCTCGCCATCGCGGACCGGTCGCTGCCCGGCTTCGGCGCGGGACCGCTGCCCGCCCAGCAGATCCTGGAGTCGCTGCGGGGGCTGCGCAGGCCGGTGAGCTGGGTGGACACGGTGGCCGGTACGCCGACCTCCCGCACCTCGCTGGCGACGGCGGTCCGGGTGGCGCTGCCGATGCCGGCCGGGGAGCGGATGCGGCCGCTGACGCTGCTGGGCGAGTGGGACGACCCGCGGCGCGGGCCGGCCCGGGTGTGGCTGAGCGATCTGACGAGTTCGCCGGTCGGGTCGCTGGTGCGGCTGACCAAGCTCGCGCGGCGGGTGGAGCGCGACTTCGCGGCGGTCGGCGAGGGGGCGGGGCTGCGGGACTTCGTGGGCCGCTCGTTCCGTGGCTGGCACCGGCACATCACCCTGGCGTCGGCGGCCCACGCGGCGAAGCTGCTCGCCCCGGAGGGCGACGCGGCGGCGTACGGGACGGCCACGGGTCCGGGAAGGGTGCCGGGGTTCGCCCCCGGACTGGCCGCGGGCTAGACCGGGCGGGTACGCATCCGGGCGAGGTGCCCGGGATCGCCCCAGGAACAGCCACGGGCTGGACCGGGTGGGTACGCATCCTGGGGCGGTGCCCCGGGCGGCGGACCGGTGGGGCGGACGCGCGGCCAGTCCGGGACGGCCGTGCCGTGGGCGCGGGCACCGGTCCCGGCGGGACGGGTGGGCCGAGCCGGTGGCGGAGCACCGTACGCCCGCTTCCGCCCTTCCCTCCCCCGTACTCGCCCGCGTCCTCCCTCGACCCGGGTCAGTCCGGCGGGCCGGCGGAAGCCGGTGCGGCCGGCGGGTGGCCCGTGGGGCGGGTGGGGTGGGTGGCGGCGCGGCGGCGGGCGAGGACCTCGCGGGTGCGCTGGAGCCGCAGGGCGAGCTGCACCTCCAGAACCTGGCCGGGCTTCTGCCATTCGGGGCCGAGGAGTTCACCGATCCGCTC
>NZ_JAPSIW010000771.1 GCF_031178505.1 Streptomyces sp.
GGCCAGTTGACGATCCGCCCGCCGGGCACCCAGCGCGAGCCGAGCACCAGATCGGCGCCCTTGAGCGCGGTGAGCAGCCGGGGCAGTTCCTCGGGCTGGTGGGAGCCGTCGGCGTCCATCTCCACGAGGACGCCGTAGCCGCGCTCGATGCCCCAGCGGAAACCCGCGAGATAGGCGGCGCCGAGGCCCTCCTTGCCCCGCCGGTGCAGGACGTGGACGTGGTCGTCCTCGGCGGCGATCTCGTCGGCGAACTTCCCCGTGCCGTCGGGGCTGTTGTCGTCGGCGACGAGGATGTGCGCCGCGGGTACGGCCGCCCGCACGCGGGCGACGACCGGCTTGATGTTCTCGGCCTCGTTGTAGGTCGGGATGATCACCAGGACCTCGCCGAGCGGGCCGTAACGCCTCTGGCCACCGTCGTTCACTGCTGCCCCTTCGGTTCCCTGCGCGGGCTCCCACCTTAGCGAGACCGCCGGGGTGGTCCGTCCCGCCGGGCGGGGCGCCCGAGGCGCCGGGATCGGGTGCCCGCGTGCGGTGCGGGGCCCGGAGGTCCTTCGGTCCGACCCGGGACCCGCTGGCTGCGGGTCGACCGAAGGCCGTTGTCTACTGAACGTCCGGGCCCCACCCGGGTCGCACCTTCCGCCGGAGAAACCTTCCCCCGCGGCCGGGGCGCGGGCGGCGCTCGGCGACGGCGAGGGGGCGGACCGGTCGGACGTCCTGTGGTGGACGCGGAGAACCTACCGGCCGCTGAGGGTCGGCTGTCAATACCCGTTTGACCTGCGACGATGACCGAAAGGCCCAGGTGGAAGGGGAAGATCCGCAGGTCGGGGACAAGCCCGCCGGACGGTGTCCGGCGGGCGGAATGTCCCTACATCACTCGTTCGGCCGGTCGAAGACCGTCTGTCCGTGCACCACCGTCCGCAGGCACACCGGCAGCTCCCGGCCCGGGGTCAGGTCGGGCAGGCCGGGCGTACCGGAGCGGGGATCGGTGGACCAGCGGGCGACCCGGTCGTCCGGCGCCTGCACCACCAGCTCCCCTGTGCGCCAGACCGCGTAGTCGGCGGGGGCACCGGGCACGAGCACCCCCGCGTCGTCCCGGCCCACCGCCCGCCAGCCACCGCGCGTATGAGCGGTGAAGGCGGCGCGTACCGAGATCCGGTGCTCGGGCGTGCGGTGGAACGCCGCGGCCCGGACCGTACCCCACGGGTCGAGCGGCGTGACCGGGCCGTCCGAGCCGAAGGCCAGCGGCACGCCCGCCCGCAGCAGGGCCGCGTACGGGTTGAGGGTGCGGGCCCGCTCGACCCCGAGCCGGTCGGCGTACATGCCCTCGTCCCCGCCCCAGAACGCGTCGAAGGCCGGCTGGACGGAGGCGGTGAGCCCCAGTTCGGCGAAGGCGGCGATCGTCTCCGGGGTCAGCATCTCGGCGTGCTCGACGCGGTGCCGGGCGGCCCGCACGCGCGCCAGGCCCAGCTTCTCCGACGCGGCCCGCACGCCCTCCACCACGGCGCTCACGGCGGCGTCGCCGATCGCGTGGAAACCGGCCTGGAGACCCGCCTCGGTACAGGCCACGACGTGGGCGGCCACGGTGGCCGCGTCCAGGTGCGCCACCCCCGTGTGCCCGGCCCGGTCGGCGTACGACTCGTGGAGACAGGCCGTATGGGATCCGAGGGACCCGTCGGCGAACAGGTCGCCCGCCGCCCCCAGGGCGCCGAGTGCCCGCGCCCGCTCGACGTCGAGGTCGGCCCAGTAGCCGACGACCCGCGGGCCGGGCTCGCCGCGCGCCAGATCCATCAGACCGGTGAAGTCCTCCTCCGAGGAGATGTGGGGCCCGCCGCACTCGTGCAGCGTGCCGATGCCCAGGGACGCCGCGTGCGCGCGGGCCGCCCGCTGGGCCTGCGCACGCTGGCGCGGCGAGACCGCGGCGAAGGCGGCCGCGCGCACGGCGTGGTGTGCGTCGCCCGTCAGCGGCTCCCGCCCCTCGTGGAAACCGTCCATGTCCCGCACGCCCGGAACCAGGTCGAGCAGGGCCGTGGTCACCACCGCCGAGTGGACGTCGATCCGCGTCAGGTACAGCGGCCGGCCACCGGTCAGCTCGTCCAGTTCCGCCCGGCTCGGCGGACGGCGCTCCGGCCAGCGCGAGGCGTCCCAGCCGTGCCCGAGGAGGATGCGGTCCTCCGGACGGGCCGCGGCATGGGCGCGGATCGCCTCCGCCGCCTCGGCGAGCGAGCGCGCCGAGGACAGATCGAGGCCGGTCAGGGCGAAGCCGGTCGCCGTCGTGTGCACGTGGGCGTCGACGAAGGCCGGCGTGACGAGAGCCCCCTCCAGGTCGACCACCTCGTCCACGCCGGAGGCGAAGGCGTCGGCCGCCCCCTCCGAACCCACCCAGGCGACGTGCCCGTGCTCCACCACCATCGCGGTGGCGAAGGGGTCGGCGGGGCTGTGGACTTCTCCACCGCGCAGCAGCACGGTGCGGTGTTCGCCGGCAGAAAGGCTTTCGGTCATGCGCACAGGCTAGGACGTGGGGGGTCCCGGTTTGTCCGGCAGGTCCCCCCTCCGCCTCAGATGCGCGGGGGCCTGGCCTCGTACGGCGTCGAGAGCACCACCGTCGTACGGCTGGACACCCCCGCCTGGGAGCGGATCCGGCTCAGCAGGTGCTCCAGCTCCAGCGGCGTGGCGACCCGTACCTTGAGGATGTAGTTCTCCTCACCCGCCACGCTGTGGCAGGCCTCGATCTCCGGGATGTCCGCCAGCCGGTCCGGGGTGTCGTCGGGGGCGCTGGGGTCGAAGGGTTTGACCGAGATGAACGCGGTGAGCGGCAGCCCCACGGCCTCCGGGTCCACGACGGCGGCATAGCCGCGGATGACACCGCGCTGCTCCAGGCGGCGGACGCGCTGATGCACGGCCGAGGTGGACAGGCCGGTGGCCTTGCCCAGGTCGGTGTAGCTCATGCGCCCGTCCTTGACGAGCAACTCCACGATCTGACGATCCAGCTCCTCCATGCCGTGACCCTATTGCTCCGAGGGGCCCCGGGGACAGCCGGGAACCGGCCGCGGAGGGCGCTATGGGCGGTCACGGGGCACCTGCGACGGGCGTGTGACGAACACCACAGGTTTGAGGGGGTCCCCGGGCGCGCCCACACGGTTATGCGGAGGACCGCATGGGAAGTTGTTGCTGTGGTCGAGGCCGTACGGATCCGGCCGACCCACCCGAGGGGGAGAATCCCATGCAGGAGCCTGCTGAACCGGTCGAGTTCGTCGAACGTCTCGACCGGTT
>NZ_JAPSIW010000115.1 GCF_031178505.1 Streptomyces sp.
GGACGACAGAAGGGACGGCGGGTGCCGTCCCTTCTGCCGTCCTCACCTCTTCTCGCGTCCGTCGGGCGAAGAATCGCACCTTCATCCGATGCAGAAAATCTGTCATGGCGAAGGTAGACATTGCTTCGCGCGGGGGTTAGTGTTGTGCCGTACCCAGAAGTCCGGGAGCGCGGCAGGGACGCATTGCCGCGCAGTAGGTAGAAGCAGGTGCGGACCGGCGGCGGGGTGAAGGAGCCGGAAGTGGTGGGTTCCTTCGCCGGCCGCCGGTCCGAGCGGCCCCAGGGGTCGCGCGCAGTACCCGTGTTGTCCAGCAGTACGAACGAGTAACCGCACAAGGTAAGGAGCGGAACGCCATCAGGATCGCCCGGGCGAGCGGGGAGCGCCGCCCGGGTACCGCAGGCCCCGGATGGGAAGGTGGTCCACGGTCACGCAGCCGCGATCCCCGCTTGTCCGCCCTCCGGGGCGGATCGCAGCGGACACGGAAGGCCGGCGTTGATACGCCGGTAGATGGTGTTGCAAGCTCGGGGCCCGGGCGCCATGACGGCGCCCGGGCCCCTCGACGCGTCCCCGGAAGAAGAGGTCTATGCCCCCTCGCAGTACCAGCCCCGCCGACAAGCTCGACGACGACGACTATCCCGCCTACACGATGGGCCGGGCCGCCGACATGCTCGGCACGACGCCCTCCTTCCTCCGGGCCCTGGGCGAACACCGCCTGATCACGCCGCTGCGCTCCGAGGGGGGTCACCGGCGCTACTCCCGCTACCAGCTGCGCATCGCCGCACGCGCCCGCGAACTCGTCGACCAGGGCACCCCCATCGAGGCCGCCTGCCGCATCATCATCCTGGAGGACCAGCTCGAGGAGGCCCGGCGCATCAACGCGGAGTACCGCCGCGCGGCGGCCGACGCGATGCCGCCGCCCCGGACGGCGGCCGCTCCGAGCTGACGGCGGCCCGGCGCCGCCACCACGGTCCGGAGCCGCCGAGGGCCGAGGAGCCGTACAGGATCCCCGGGGTGAGTACGCGTACTCACCCCGGGCCCGGTAGCCGCCCCCATCCCACCGCCCGGCCGGCCGCCTACCGTCCTCGTATGCCCGACGACACCGCACCCGCCCGCACCCCCGTCCCCGACACCCGCGACACCCCCAGCCGCCCCCGGGGGCTCGCGGGGTGCGGGATCGCCGCGCTCGCCGGGGTCCTGGCCCTGGTCGTCCTGCTCGTCGGGCTCTCCTGGGGGTCGACGGACTTCCCCCGCGTCCCGCCCGAGGAGATGGCGAAGCGCGCCTTCCAGCGTTCCCAGGAGGCGTACACCGTCCTCGGCTTCACCCGGACCGTGGAACCCGGGGTCGAGGACCTCGGCGTCAGCACGGAGAACACGTTCGGCGCCGGCTTCTGCTACGACGGGGGCCTGCTGGGCCTGGAGGACCGCACCGTCGAAGGCGCCTCCTCGATGAGTCACCACTGGGCGCTGGACCGGGTGACGGCGAGCCAGGCGGAACCCGGTCTGCGCCGGCTGCACCGGTTCGCGCGGGACAACGGCTGGAAGGTCACCTCCTACCGCGAAGGGAAAGGGGGCAGGGCCTGGGAGTTGTACGTCCAGCGGGACGGCGGCGACGAGCGGATGTCCTTCACCTGGTACCCGGACCGGGGGTACTTCACCGGCGGCGCGACCGTGCCCTGCTCCTACGATCCCGAGTGGCGCGACGGTGACGTCGGCCCCGCCGGGGACGACCTGAGACCACCCGCCTTCGGCCCCGCCCGCTGACCCGCTGTCCGTCCGCCGGTTCCGTCTCCGCCCCGGAACCCCGCCGCGGCCGGTCGGGCGCCGGGTCCTCGGCGGGCGGGCGGTGGAGGGCGCCGGCGCGGGATGCCGCACGGCTGGTCGCGGGGTGACGCGGAGGGCCCGCACGCCGGTGCCCGGCCGGACGGTCCGCCGCCGCTCAGCGGGCCGGCGTCATGGCCCTCGGCGATCCAGGCATGCCGACCGGCCCGCCCCGGGTCGGAGGCCGAACTGCGCCCAGCGGTCGCGGTGTTGACGGTGAGTGGGGCCGGGGCGGATCAGCTCAGCGCGAGCAGACCGACGGCGACCGCCGCGGCGCCCAGGCCCACGAGCTGGCCCCGGTGGATGCGTTCGGCGAGAACACCGCGCGCGAGGAGAACGGTGCCGGCCGGGTACAGCGCGGTGATCACGGCGACCACGGCGAGGTCTCCGCCGCGCGCGGCGAGCAGGAACAGCAGGTTCGCCACCGAGTCCAGCACGCCGGCCGCCGCCGAGATCGCGTACGCGGGCCGCTCGGGGCCCAGCCTGCGGTACATCACCGCCGCCGCGGCCAGGGTGACCGCCGAGGAGACCGCCCGGCCGATGATCAGCGGGGCCACGCCGCTGTCCGACGGCGCCCGGTGCAGGAAGACCAGCTGCAGGGCGATGGCGGCGCCCGCGCCGAAGGCCAGCAGCAGCGCCGTACGGGAGGGGCGGACCGATCCCGCGCCGTGGCCGGCGCTGACGAGCACCACCGCGGCCAGCGCGAGCGGCAGGCCGAGCAGACCGGCGAGGCCGAGGTGCTCGCCCTGGAGGAGGCCCACGCCGACCGGGAGTATCGCCGAGACCAGGGCGGTGATCGGCGAGAGGACGTTCATCGGGCCGATGGCGAGGGTGCGGTAGAGCAGGGCGAAGGCCGCGGCCGAGGCGACCCCCGACGCGGCGCCCCAGCCGAGCGCGCCCGGGCTGAACGAGGCGCCGAGCACCGGCCACAGGGCGAGCTCGACGGCGAGCGAGGCCGGGGCCGCGATCATGACGGTCCGCAGCACGTGGGCCTTGCGGGCGCCGAGACCGCCGAGGAAGTCGGCGCACCCGTAGGCGAGGGAGCTGCCCAGGGCAAGCAGCAGAGCGATCACGGTACGTCCATCCCTTACGATGAGCAGTAGAACGACTGAACCGTACAGTGAAACGACCATCCCATGTCAACCGAACGACCGTAAGGTGCAGTGGAATGGTCAACGCAGGAGGAGGGTGATCGGGTGGCCGAGACCGAGCAGGCGCTGCGGACGCTCGCGCACAACGTCAGGGCGGCCCGTCACCGTGCGGGCCTCTCCCTGGACGAACTCGGGCGCCGTGCCAAGGTCAGCAAGGGCGCCCTGGTGGGCCTGGAGAAGGCGCAGGGCAATCCGAACTTCGCCACCCTGGTGCGCCTGGCCGACACCCTCGGCGTCTCGGTGTCGGCGCTCCTGGAGGGCCCGGCGGAAGGGCGCGTCCGCGTGGTGGACGCGGACGCCGTGATGCCGCTGTGGGCGGGGGAGAAGGGCAGTGAGGCCCGGCTGATGCTGACGACCTCGGGCCCGGCCCCCGTCGAGGTCTGGCGCTGGCGCCTGGAGCCGGGCGAGGAGTACCCCAGCCATCCCCATCAGGCCGGAGTCGTCGAGACCGTCAGTGTCACCGCCGGCCGGATGATCCTCGTCGTCGACGGCGCCGAGCACCCGATCACCGCCGGCAGGACGGCCACCTTCGACGCCGACGCCCCCCACACCTACCGGGGTGACGGCACGGAGACCTGCCACCTGATCATGACCGTCCACCTGCCGCCCGGCCCGGCCTCCACGGCCTGAGGCCGCGCGAGGGGGGCCTCAGGGCCGGGGCCCGGGGCCCTCGTTCCGGTGAACGCTCAGGGCCCACAGGACGAGCGGGATCCGCAGCGGGAGCCGGGCCAGGGCGGCCGCCCGCAGCGGGGCCGGGCGGTGGCGCCAGTCGTACGCCATCTTCACGTTCGCCGGGAACACGGCGACGAACAGCGCGGCGGCCGCCGCCGCCCCCGCCCGCCGTGTGCGCGGCGCCGCCACCGCGGCGCCGATCGCGATCTCCGCGACGCCGCTCAACCGGGTCCACGTCCGGGCCGAACCCGGCAGAGTCCGGGGCACCAGGGCGTCGAAGGGGCGCGGTACGGCGAAGTGGGCCGCTCCGGTGCCGATCAGCAGGCCGCTGAGCAGTCGGGCGGAGCGCCGGGAGGTGGACATGAGGCTCCTCGGGGGACGGGCGCGGCCGGAGTCGCCTGACAGCAGAGCACGGGGATCCGGCCCGGCGGCCCGGCGGCGGGACCCGTGGCGCGCGAGCGGTCCGGACAGGACGGCCGGATCGGGTCCTGTCGGTCAGGTCGGCCCGGGTCCGAACCGACCGGTCCGCTCGGGTCCGAACCGACCGGCCCGCTCGGGTCGGGGAACCTCCGCCGGGCGGTCGCCCGGCGCACCGGTGGCCCGGCACCCCTCGTACAGGGGTGCCGGGCCACCGCGTCGCCGTACGGCTCAGGGCACGACGAGATCGGGCACGACCGCGCGCAGCTCCGCCACCGGCAGGACACCGTCCCGCACGAGTACCGGAACGTCCCCGCTGAGGTCCACGATCGACGAGGACACGGCACCGGCGGTGCGGCCGCCGTCCAGGTAGACGGCCACCGCGTCGCCCAGCATGGCCCGCGCCGCGTCGCAGTCCTGCGGTGAGGGCCGGTCCGTGAGGTTGGCGCTGGACACCGCCAGCGGGCCGGTCGCGGCGAGCAGGTCGAGCGTCAGGGGGTGGTCGGGCATCCGCACCGCCACCGTGCCGCCGGTCTCGCCCAGATCCCAGTCGAGTGAGGCCCGGTGACGGACCACCAGGGTCAGGCCGCCCGGCCAGAACGCGTCGACCAGCGCCCGCGCCGCGTCCGGCACCTCGTCCGCCAGCTCCCGCAGGGCGTCGGGGGAGTCGACCAGGACCGGCGACGGCTTGTGCCGGCCCCGGCCCTTCGCGGCGAGGAGCGCGGCGACGGCCTTCGGGTCGAACGCGTCGGCCGCGACGCCGTAGACGGTGTCCGTCGGCACGACCACCAGCTCGCCCCGCCGTACGGCCGCGACGGCCTCCGTCAGGCCGTCCGCGCGGGCGGACGGGTCGGAGCAGTCGAAGCGGAGGGTCATGGAGCCGGCGCCTCCTCCGGGTCGACACCGCGTGTGGTCACCAGGCGGGCGCTGCCCTCGGCGAGCGCGTACCCGAGACCGACGACGGCGACCTCGCCCTTCTCCACCTGCTCGTGGAGCAGCCGGGAGCGGTCGAGCAGCAGGTCCACGGTGTGCCGGATGTGCGCGTCGATGATGTCGCTGTCGGCGGTCAGTCCGGCGGAACGGGCCGCCAGGATGCTCGGCGTCACGCGCTCCACCACGTCCCGCACGAAGCCGCCGGCCGCGAAGCCGTCCTCCACGGCCGCGCGGGCCGCGGCGACCGCGCCACAGGAGTCGTGGCCGAGCACGACGACCAGGCGGGCGCCGAGGACGCTGGTGGCGTACTCGACGCTCCCGAGCACCTCGGCGCCGATGACGTGACCGGCGGTCCGGACCACGAACAGGTCACCGAGGCCCTGGTCGAAGATGATCTCGGCGGCCAGGCGTGAGTCGGAGCAGCCCAGGATGACGGCGAACGGGTCCTGCCCGGGGGCCAGCTCCGTGCGGCGGGCGGCGTCCTGGTTCGGGTGCTCCGGGGTGCCCGACACGAAGCGCCGGTTGCCGGAGAGCAGGGTTTCCAGTGCGACTGAAGGAGAAGTTCTAGGCATGCCGTCACCCTATGACCTGACCCCGCTCCGGCTCCACGCAGCACCCCGCGTTCCGGCGGCGCATCCCGGAGCCGTGGCGCGGGGAGCCACCGGCGGCGTGCGCCGTCCCGAGGGGCGGGGCGGAGGCGAGGACGGGGAACAGCGCCTCCACCTCGTAAGGACGCGGGGGAGGGCGCGGGTCGGGGCCGGGCGCGGGGTGCGGGGCACGCGGGGATCCTCGGGAGGGGCCGTTAAGAACGCGACATGATTTTCCCGGTGACTCGTGGTGATCAGGACACGACGGGAACGCCCGGGTGAGGCCGATTCCCGGGGAACCGGCCCGCGTCGCCCCGCCCGGGAAGCGGCGCGGTGGGCCGGCTCCGCCGCTGGTGGAGGGGCGGGAGGGCGACCGGGACGCCGCATACTCGGTGATCGCGCCGCGGCGGAGGCGGTGCCGCCGGCCTGCGCGCAGGAGCGAGAGAAAGTCGATGGGAGCCATGAAGGACGCGAACGGCCAGGCCGCGCACCAGGACACGCGCGCCGTGGTGCCCGAGACGGTGGACAGCCCCGCGCTGCGGCCGGAACCCACCGGGCGGCTGGCGCGGTGGATGCTGCGCCACCAGGTGCAGCCCGTCGGACCCGCGGCGGGCGAGGGGCATGCCGAGCCGCACACCTGGTGGAAGGTGATGTGCCTGACGGGGGTCGACTACTTCTCCAGCCTCGCCTACGTACCGGCCATCGCCGCGCTCGCGGCCGGCGCGGTCTCGCCGCTGGCGACCCTGCTGATCGTGGCCCTGACCCTGCTGGGCATGCTGCCGATGTACCGCAGGGTGGCCGCGGAGAGCCCGCACGGCGCCGGGTCGGTGGCGATGCTGGAGGACCTGTTGCCCTTCTGGCGGGGCAAGTTGTTCGTCCTCGTGCTGCTCGGCTTCGTCGCCACCTCGTGGATCATCACGATCACCCTGTCCACCGCCGACGCGTCGGTCCACGTCGTGGAGAACCCCTTCTTCCCCGAGGCCCTGCACGGCCACGAGGTGGGTCTCACGGTGGTGCTGCTGCTCGTCCTCGGCGGCGTGTTCCTGCTCGGCTTCAGCGAGGCCGTGAGCGTCGCCATCCCGCTGGTCGCGGTCTTCCTGGCGCTCAACGCGGTGGTCATAGGCGTCGGCCTCGTCCATGTCGTCACCACACCGGGCGCGTTCGCCGCCTGGACCGGGGCGCTCACCGACGGCGGAGGCGGGTTCGGGGCGCTGATGACCCCGGCGCTCCTGGCCTTCCCGCTCCTCGTGCTCGGCCTGTCCGGTTTCGAGACCGGGGTGAGCATGATGCCGCTGGTGGCCGCCGGCGGCGCGGACCCGAAGCAGCGGCTGCGGGCGCGGATCCGCAACACCCGCCGGCTGCTGACCACGGCCGCGCTGATCATGAGCGTGTACCTGCTCGCCGCGTCCTTCGTCACCACCGTGCTCATCCCCGCCGGGGAGTTCGGGCCGGGCGGCGCCGCCAACGGCCGCGCTCTGGCCTGGCTCGCGCACGAGCACGTCGGGGAGGCGTTCGGCACCGTCTACGACATCAGCACGATCCTGATCCTGTGGTTCGCCGGCGCCTCCGCCATGGCCGGACTGATCAACATCGTCCCGCGCTACCTGCCCGATTACGGCATGGCCCCCGAGTGGGGGCGCGCGGTGCGGCCCGTCGTCCTCGTCTACACCGCCCTGTGCGTCCTCATCACCTTCGCCTTCGACGCCGACGTGGACGCCCAGGCCGGGGCGTACGCCACCGGCATCCTGGCGATGATGGTCTCCGGCGCCTTCGCGGTCACCGTCTCGGTGGCCCGCCGCGGGCGCCGCGCGGTGGCGGCCGGGTTCGCGGTGCTCACCCTGATCCTGCTCTACGCGCTGGTCTACAACATCGTCGACAAGCCCGACGGCATCACCATCTCCGGGTTCTTCATCGCCGGCATCGTCGCCGTGTCGCTGATCTCCCGGGTCTCGCGGACCACGGAGCTGCGCGCCGACCGGATCGTCTTCGACGAGGCCGCCCGCCGCTTCCTCGCCGAGACCCTGGCCCACGACGAGGCGATCAACATCATCGCCAACCGCCGGCAGGCCGGTGACGGAGCCGAGTACCGCGACAAGGAGCGCGAGCAGCGCGGCACCAACCCGGTGCCCGGCAGGGCCGACGTGCTCTTCCTGGAGATCGACGTGGTCGACCCCTCGGACTTCAGTGAGGTGCTGGCCGTCCACGGCGTCGAGGTCGACGGGCACCGCGTCCTGCGCGCGGAGGCGCCGGCCGCGCCGAACGCCATCGCCGCGGTCCTCCTCGCCCTGCGCGACACCACCGGAGTCCGGCCGCACTGCTACTTCGCCTGGGCCGAGGGCAGCCCGCTGAAGCACATGTTCCGGTACTTCCTCCTGGGGCGCGGCGACACGGCGCCCGTCACGCGCGAGATCATCCGCCGGCACGAGCCGGACCCGGGGCGCCGCCCCGGCATCCACGTCGGCGGCTGAGACGGCCGGAGAGCCGTCCGGGCGGCGGCTGCCGGCGAAAGCGCCCCGGCATTGCCTTCGCGCTCAACCATTGCAACGCCCTGTTGCGTTCACGTTCGGTCCATTGCATCAATTTCCCCACACTGACCAGGAGTTATGGAGAGGGGTTCGTTGACGACTTACTGAAGGCAACGTAGCTTTCGGTGCACCGGCAAGCCCTTGCCGGAGCCCGAGACGAGGAGTCGCCATGACCGCCAGCGAGTCCGTCCACACCGTCACCGCCATGCCGACGGCCCGCAGGCCCGGCTGCCCCTTCGACCCGCCGGCCGAACTCGTCGAAGCCCGCCGGCACGGCCCTCTCAGCCGCTTCGTCCATCCCGGCGGAAAACCCGGCTGGCTGATCACCGGCTACGACCTGGTGCGGTCCGTCCTGGCCGACCCGCGGTTCAGCTCGCGCAAGGAACTCCTCAACGTCGGCGACTTCGAGGTGCCCCCGGCGCCGCCCGGTGAGTTCCTCCTCATGGACGAGCCGCAGCACAGCCGCTACCGCAAGCCCCTGGTGGGCAGGTTCACCGTGCGGCGGATGCGGCTGCTGACCGAGCGCGTCGAACAGATCACCGCCGACTGCCTGGACGCCATGGAGAAGGCCGGCCCGCCGGTGGACCTGGTGACCGCCTTCGCCAAGCCCATCCCCACCATCGTCATCTGCGAGATCCTGGGCGTGCCCTACGAGGACCGCGCCTCCTTCCAGGAGCAGATCGACACGTTCATGGGCGGGGAGACCACCGACGAGGAACTCGTCGCCGCCTACACCGCGACCCAGGAGTACCTCGCCGGTCTGGTGGCCGCCAAGCGCGCCCACCCCACCGACGACATCCTCAGCGAACTCACCGACAGCGACCTCACCGACGAGGAGCTGCGGGGCATCAGCCTGATCCTGCTGGCCGCCGGCTTCGACACCACCGCCAACATGCTCTCCCTCGGCACGTTCGCGCTCCTGCGGCACCCGGACCAGTTCGCCGCGCTGCGCGACGACCCCTCCCTCACCGAGGGGGCCGTGGAGGAACTGCTGCGCTATCTCAGCGTCGCCAAGACCTTCATGCGGACGGCCCTGGAGGACGTCGAACTCGACGGCCGCACCGTCGAGGCCGGGACGACCGTCGTCCTCTCCTACCACACCGCCAACCACGACCCCGAGCGCTTCGCCGACCCCCATGTGCTCGACGTCCGCAGGCCGTACGGCGGACACCTGGCCTTCAGCCACGGCGTCCACCAGTGCCTCGGCCAGCAGCTCGCCCGCGTCGAGATGCGCGTCGCGTTCCGCGCGCTCCTCGACCGCTTCCCCACCCTCCGCCTCGCCGTCCCGGCCGACGAGGTCGCCCTGCGCCCCGAGACCGCCGACATCTACGGCGTCAAGAGCCTCCCGGTCACCTGGGACCGGACCGCGTCATGACGCCGCCGCGCGTCCACGTCGACCGCGACCGCTGCATCGGCGCCGGCATGTGCGCGATGACCGCACCCGAGGTCTTCGACCAGGACCCCGGCGACGGCCTCGTCCTCCTGCTCGACGCCGACCCCCCGCCCGCCCACCGCGCGGCCGTACGGATGACGGCGGGGGTCTGCCCCTCCGGCGCGATCACCCTCCACGACCCCGGTCCCGGCACCCCGTAGCCGGCTCACGCGGCGGCGCCGGGGCGGCGCGCGTCGTGCTCGGCCTCGCGCAGCGAGGTGACCAGGGAGGTCCGGGCGCGGGCGACCCGGGAGCGGACCGTGCCGACCGGGCAGCCGCTGACCGAGGCCGCCTCCGCGTAGGGCAGACCCACGAGCTGGGTCAGGACGAAGGCCTCGCGCCGCTCGTCCGGCAGGGCGTCGAGCAGGTCCCGGAGGGCGACGCCGTCCTCGAAACCGGGCAGGTCGCGGGCCTGGGCGCGGTCGGCCGCCGCCTGCCAGTCGGCCGTGTCGGCGGGGCGGGGCCGCGCCCGGCGGTGGCGGATGCTGTCGACCACCGCCCGGCGGGCGATGGACAACAGCCATGTACGGGCCGAGGAACGGCCCTCGAAGCGGCGCAGCGCGGTCAGGGCCCGCAGAAACGTCTCCTGGGTGAGGTCGTCGGCGGCCTGCGCGTCCGCGCTCAGGTGGGCGACGTACCGCCAGACGTCACGGTGCAGCGCGCGGACGAACAGCTCGATCGCCTCGGTGTCCCCGCCGCGCCCGGCCAGCGCCCAGGCGGTGACGGCGGCGTCGGGCGGCCGTGCGGCGGACCGTGCGGGGGACGGGGTCAGGGCAGTGGACATCGCCTGGATCCCTTTCGCGGAGCGACGGTGCGGGGGCCGTGCGGAGAGGTGGTGGCGGGGAGGAGGCGCGGATGCGGGACGGACCGGCCGTACGGGAACGGGGGTACGGGTCAGGGGCCGAGCAGCCGGCGGAACAGGTCCCGCTCCGCCGCGCTCGGCGGGGCGCCGGCCGCGAGCCGCTCGGGATGCCCCGGCGGCGGCCCGAAGGCCGGGTCCGCGCTCGGCGGGCGGCTCCCGGCCGGTCGCCGCGGCCACAGCTCGTCCGGCGGCCGGTGCGTCCACAGCGAGCCGTACGCCACCAGCGTCCGCAGCACGGACCACCCGCAGCGCGCCGCCAGTGCCCGCACCCTCCGAAGGGCGCCGCGCCCCGTCACCACGCGCTCCCGCCGGGCGGCGCGGCGGGCGTGAACACCCCGCGCTGGTCCAGGTGGTGGAGCGTGACCCGCCCTTCCGGGGCGTCCGCCGTCCGGCGGACCGCCACCGCCAGCCACAGGTCGTCGACCGGCAGGCCGGTGACCTGCCACCCGTGCGCGCCGTGCGTTCCCGCCCCGTCGCCCCGCGCCCGCCGGAGGGCGCGCCGGCCCGCCCACAGCCGGGCGAAGACCTCGGCGCGCCGCTCAGGGGCGGCGGCCGACACCTCCGCCCGCTCGGCGAGGCTGAGCACACCCGAGACGGCCGGGAGCGCCGACGGCGCCGGCGGTCGCTCGGCGGCCACGCCGACGGGCACCCGCGCGACCCCGATGAGCACCACGCCCCCACCGTGGGCCAGCGAGAAGTACGGCGGTGGATCGGCCAGCCGGGTCGGCCGGCCGTGCGGACCGCCGCAGCAGGGGCACGGGTCGCGGCGGAGGCGCACGGCGGCGGGCGCCACCCCCAGACAGGCGCCGAGCACCTTCCGTACCGCGATGTGCGCGGCCGCGTACCCGGCCCGGTCCGCCGCGTGCACGAACGAGGCGGCACGCCGCCGCTCGGTGGCGTCGAGGACGGACACGTCGAGCGCGTGCCGCGCCGGCAGCGCCTCCGGCAGCCGCAGCAGCCAGAGACCGGCGTCGTTCCCGCGCGGCGCGGGCAGGACCGCCGGCCAGACCCCGGGGCCCTCCGTCCGCGCGGCCGTGGCGGTGCCCGGCGGCGAGCCGGGCGGGACCGGCCGCGGCGCGGCCCCGCACGCGCCCGGGCGCGGCGGCGCCGGCACGGGCCGCGTGGTCACGCCGCGTCCCCGGCCGCGGTGTCCGCCGCGCCGAACCGGCGCCCGGTGACCTTCTCGGCGATCCCCGTCCGGTCCAGGTACGGGGTGACGCCCCCGAGGTGGAACGGCCAGTCGCCGCTCGCGAGGAGAGCGAAGTCCACGTCCGCCGCGCTCGCCACGACGCCCCGGTCGAGCAGGTCCCGGATCTCCTCCGCGAGCGCGGCCAGGGCCCGCTCCCGTACGGCTCCGGGGTCCGCCCCTCCGACCGGGGAGCCGTCCCCGTCGCCCAGCGGCAGCGCCTCCGCCTCCCGCTCGCGCAGGAGCGCGGACGGCGGCACCGGCAGGGCCAGCGGCTCGCACACCCGGTCCAGCCACTGACCGGCCCCGTCCTCCTCCCCGTGCCCGTCGCCACCGTGCCCCGTCCCGCCGGGGCCGTACGAGGCGTCCGCCGCGCCCAGGAGCGCGCCGAGGAAGCGGCCGCGCAGCCGGTCCACGAGGGGGCCGGGAGCGCCGGCGACCAGCGGAAGGCACTGCTTGCCGAGCTTCACCGCCACCGCGCCCGCCGTCGCGTACGCCGCGTCCCCGGTCGCCGGGAGCCGCACCAGCTCGGCCAGCCCCGACCGTTCGACCGGCCACGGCACGTACAGCCCCACGACCCGCTCCGGGAAGGGCACCGCCGCCACCGCGTCCGCGCCGGGCACCGGACCCGTCGGCACCAGCACACACCCGTCCCCGACCGCCGCGGCGGCCCGGCGCAGCGCCGAGTCGGCCTGCCGCGCGCTCCGTCCCGCCGGCCCGGCCTCGAACAGCAGGTCCACCCCGGCGAGAGCGCCGCCCCACGGTTCGGCGGTGCCGGACAGGAGGGCGGCACACCGCTCCGCCGCCCCGGCGCTCAGCCGCTCCCCGGCCACCAGCTCCCGCAGCCCCTCCTGGACCTCCGCCACCGCGTCCTCGACGGCGGTGGCGTCCTCACCGGCGAGCACCACCGGGACGCGCAGCTTCTCCAGGGCCAGCAGGGCGAGGCGCCGGGCCCGCCGGGTGGTGCCGAGGACCCCGACCCGGCCCACCGGCAGGGCACGGGCGGGATCGGGCCGGCCGGGGTGGGCCGCCGCGTGCCGCTGCGTGAGGTCCAGGGCGTACAGGCTCGTCCGGAACTCCTCCGTCAGGAAGAGGTCGGCCGCCGCCCGTTCGGCCGCCGTGAACGCCTCGTCCCGGCCGGCGGTCCTGGCCAGCCGCAGCAGCTCCAGGGCCTGCCGGGGCGCGGGAAGCACCCCGTGCGTCCGCTCCGCGACCAGCGCGTGGCCCCGGGCGAGCGCCCG
>NZ_JAPSIW010000772.1 GCF_031178505.1 Streptomyces sp.
TGTTATGCGCGTCCCCCCCCCCCCCGCCGGTCCGCGGGGCCCCCCCCCCCTTGTAGTCCCACCCCCGTCGGCGCCGCGCGCGGGTGCGGGGGGGGGGGCCCGACGGGGGAGGGTCGGTCAGTCCTGTTTCTTGCGGCGCGTGCCGAAGACGATCTCGTCCCAGCTGGGGACCGCCGCGCGGCGGCCCGGGCGGACGCCGTCCGCCTCGGCCTGGCGGTCGGTCGCGCCGTGCAGCCGGTCACGGTGGCCCGAGACGGCACGCGGCATGAGGACGTCGGCGTACGCCGACCCCGCCCCGGCCGACGCGGCGGGAGCCGGGGGCTCCTCCGCCTCCACCTCCTCCGAGGGCTCCGTCTCCGGCGGTTCGGGCACGACCATGTCGCCCCGGAAGCTCGGTACGGCCTCCAGGAGGCTCGTGAGCGAGTCCCGCTCCTCCTCCGGTTCGGCGGCGACCGGCACCGGCCGCTCGATCTGCCGGTCCAGGGCACGGTCCAGCGGCCTGTCCCGGGGCAGCCGGGCGATGCGCGGCACGAAGGGGAAGCTCGGCTCCGGGGCGGCGGCGAGGGTGTCGTCGGTCTCGCCGATCAGCGCCCGGGCCTCGTCGTCCACGGCCTGGACGAGCCGGCGCGGCGGGTCGTAGGTCCAGCTGGCGGTGTGGACCTCACCGGCGACCCGGTAGACCAGCAGCACCTCCCAGGTGCCGTCGTCCCGGCGCCACGAGTCCCACTGCACGGTGTCCTTCTCGGCACCGCGGAGCAGCAGCCGTTCCTGCACGGCCTCGCCGAGCTGCGGACCGCTGTTCTCACCGGGCCGGCGGACGGGTGTCTTGCGGGCCCGCTCGGCCATGAAGGCGCGCTCCGCCAGGACGGGGCCCTCGAAACGGCGTACGCGGTCGACGGGGATGCCCGCGAGCTGGGCGACCTCCTCCGCGGAGGCACCGGCACGTATCCGCGCCTGGATGTCGCGGGGGCGGAGGTGGCTCTCCACCTCGATCTCGATCTGGCCGAGGCGCGCGCGGTCGTTGCGCACGGCGGCACGCAGCCGCTCGTCGATCGGAAGCGTGTACTCCGTGCTGTCAGCAGCCTTCAGCACCAGTCGTGTGCCGTCGTTGGAGACGGCCACGACACGCAGTTCGGGCATGGGGACCTCCCGGGTGGTGCCTGCCGACGTCACGTGCGTCGCTGCTTCCGCTAGTCGAGTGTGGCCTGCCCGGGTGCAGCCTGCCACTACCTTGCCGAGTTGTCCGGCGTGTCGGGCGTGGACCCTGGAACGCCGTTATGGCACGGTTACCGGATCGCTACACGGAGTGACTGGCAGTCACGCTGTGCAGCGGGCTTCCGTGCGGTGCCGCGGCGCCGCCGGTTTCGAGTGCCGGGTTCGGCCCCCTCCCCGTGATTCCGGGCACCCGTGAGAGCGTCCGTACCCAGGGATCGTCAATGTACTCCATTCGGGCCACCTGGGTGGACCGCCGCGCCGCCCAACTTCTCGGGGTCCACGCGAGTTGAGTGTCCGTGATGTCCCGGACCGCGTGTCCCTGTTCACAGAACCACCAGAAACGGAACTAATCGCTTCGCCCATATGTCCCTTCTGGGTGCATGGTGGAACAGATGAGCAAGCAGAGGTCGGAGATGGATCACAGGCCGAGGGCCGCGCCGGAAGGGCCGGAGGAGACCGACGAGAGGGGCGGAACGGGAGAGCCGGCGCAGCGGGCGGAAGCCGGGGAGACGCAGGAAACCGGACAGGAGGGTGAGCAGGGTGGCCGGTCCAGGATCGACCTGAGTATGGCTCAGGTGTCGGGCAGCGCCCTCGCCGCCGTCATCGCGGCCAAACTCGCCTCCACCCTCGGGGTGTACGGCACGATCGTCGGCGCCGGCGTGATCAGCGTCATCGCCACCTGCGGCGGACCGGTCTTCCAGCACCTCCTCAAACGCACCGGCGAGCAGGTGCGCGGCGCGACGGCCGCCGTCAAGCCGAGGCCCCGTCAGCTGGGCCGCCGCGCCGCCGGTGGCCGGCGCCCGGCGCAGCCGGAACGGGCCGACGAGCACACCCTGATGCTCGGCACCGTCGCGCCGGGCGGCCCGCCCGCCGACGGCGCGTTCGGCCGGGCGACCACCCACGGCACCCGGATGCGGGGCTGGAAGCGTCCGGCCCTCGCCGCGGCCCTGGTCTTCGGCGTCACGATGGGCGGCATCACGGCGTACGAACTCGTCTCCGGGGAGGACTTCGGCGGGACGGAGGGACGGACCACCTTCGGCTCCGTCGTCCGCGGCGGCGGGGACAGCGGCCGGAGCACCCCCGGCCACGACGGGACCCCGGTCCCCGCCTCCTCCGGCCCGGCCCGTGACGGCGACGGCCGGCCGGACGGCGGTGCCACACCGAGCGGGGACGCCCCGTCCGCCCCGGGCACCTCCGCCCCCGGTACGGGGGCGGGCACGGGGACGCCCGCGCCGGGCCCGACACCGGGCGGCTCCACCGGCCCGACCGGTTCCCCCGGCGGCTCCACGGACCCGGCCCCGGACCCCGAGCCGACCGGTCCGGCGCCGACCTCGGCCCCGACGGGGCCCGCCGAGCCGACCGCCCCGACGGCCCCGACCGAGGCCCCCGTCCCCGAGACCCCGGGGCGGACGCTCCCGCCGGAGCCCGCGCCCGGGACGACCGGCTGACGGGTCAGTCGCCGAGCACCCGGCGCAGGTGGTCGTTGCCGAAGCGGCGGTCCGGGTCGAGGCGGTCGCGCAGCGCCGTGAACTCGGCGAAGCGCGGGTACACCCCGGCCAGGTAGGCGGCGTCACGGGTGTGGATCTTGCCCCAGTGAGGGCGCCCCCCGTGGGCCGTCATGATGCGCTCCACCGCGGTGAAGTACCCGCGGTGGGGCGTCCCCTTGTAGAGATGGACCGCGATGTAGACCGTCTCGCGGCCCGAGGCCGTGGAGAGGGCGATGTCGTCCGCCGGCGCCGTGCGCACCTCGACGGGGAAGCTCACCTTGAGCGGCGAGCGTTCGAGCATCGCCTTCAGCTCGCGCAGCGCCGGGACCGCCGCCTCGCGCGGCAGCGCGTACTCCATCTCCAGGAAGCGCACCCGGCGCGGCGAGGTGAAGACCTTGTACGGGATGTCGGTGTAGGTCCGGGCCGACAGCGCGCGGCTGGAGACCTTGGCGAGGGCGGGGATCACCGGCGGCACCGCCCTGCCGAGGGAGCAGGCCAGCTGGAAGACGCCGTTGGAGAGCAGCTCGTCCTCGATCCAGCCGCCGACCCTGCCGAG
>NZ_JAPSIW010000773.1 GCF_031178505.1 Streptomyces sp.
CGGATCGTGGCGGTGAAGGACTGCTCCTACGACCTGTACGCCGCGGGGCGGCTGATCGCCGAGACCCCCCTCGCGTACTACTCGGGCTGCGAGGAGCTGAACCTGCCGCTGTACGCGCTCGGCGGCGCGGGCTGGATCAGCACCGTGGCCAATGTGGCGCCCCGTCAGCTCCGTGAGGTGCTGGACGCCTTCGACGCGGGCGACACGGCGCGGGCGGCCCGGCTCCACGCGCGGACCCTGCCCCTGGCCGAGCTGATGATGGCCTCGGGTCTGCCGGGCACCGTGGCGGTCAAGGCGCTGCTGGGCGGGCCGGTGCGCGAACCGCTGCAGCCCGCCGACCGGCCGGCGGTCGACGGGCTGCGGGCGGCGTACGAGGCCCTGGTTCAGGCGGAGTCGGTGGTGTAGGTCCGGCCGAGGATCGCGGCGTGCTCGAGGACGTCCTCCAGCGGGTCGTCGATCTGCCCCGTGTGGAGCCGGAGACCCGGCCCGTTGGTGACCTCGGGTCCCTGGTGGGTGTGGGTCTCGTCGGCCAGGGCCGCCCCCGCCGGCAGCAGTACCGCCACCGCCGTGAGCAGTCCGGCGATCACGTGCCTGGTCCTCATGTCGACTCCTCGTTGATCCGTTCAGGTGACCCCGCGCCTTGTTAACGCGGAGTCACCGGATCAGTTGTGGCTGTGGAGGATGTCGTTCAGGCCGCCCCAGACCGCGTTGTTCGGGCGGGCCTCGACGGCGCCGGTGACCGAGTTGCGGCGGAAGAGGATGTTCGAGGCGCCGGAGAGCTCGCGGGCCTTGACGATCTGGCCGTCGGGCATGGTGACCCGGGTGCCGGCGGTGACGTACAGGCCGGCCTCCACGACGCACTCGTCGCCGAGGGCGATGCCGACGCCCGCCTCGGCGCCGATCAGGCAGCGCTCGCCGATCGAGATGACGACGTTGCCACCGCCGGACAGCGTGCCCATGGTGGAGGCGCCGCCGCCGATGTCGGAGCCGTCGCCGACGACGACACCGGCGGAGATGCGGCCCTCGACCATGGAGGTGCCGAGGGTGCCGGCGTTGAAGTTGACGAAACCCTCGTGCATGACGGTGGTGCCGGCGGCCAGGTGGGCGCCGAGGCGGACCCGGTCGGCGTCGGCGATGCGGACGCCGGTGGGCACGACGTAATCGGTCATGCGGGGGAACTTGTCGATCGAGGTCACCTGGAGGTGCAGGCCCTCGGCGCGGGCGTTGAGCCGCACCTTCTCGATGTCGTCCACGGCGACCGGGCCGAGCGAGGTCCAGGCGACGTTGGCGAGGAGGCCGAAGACACCGTCGAGGCTCTGGCCGTGCGGCTTGACGAGCCGGTGGCTCAGCAGGTGCAGGCGCAGGTAGGCGTCGTGCGCGTCGAGCGGCTTCTCGTCGAGCGAGGCGATGACGGTGCGGACGGCGACCACCTCGACGCCCCGGCGGGCGTCCACGCCGAGGGCCTTGGCGGCGCCCTCGCCGAGGGCGTTCACCGCCGCCTCGGGGGTGAGGCGCTCGGTGCCGGCGGGGCCGGGCGCGTCGGTCAGCTCGGGAGCGGGGAACCAGGTGTCGAGAACGGTGCCGTCACCGGCGAGGGTGGCGAGGCCGGCGGCGACGGCGCCGGTGGTGCGAGGAGCAGTGGTCATGACGGAAAACCTAACCGGCCGGGCCCCGCGCGGGCCAACCGGTCTCAGGAGTCGGTCCGCTCCCCCGGCGGTTGCGACGAACCGCCGGCCGGCGGGTTCGGTCCTTCCTCCGGTTCCCCGGCGCCCCGGCCACCCGCCGCTCCCCGTCCCCCGGTGCACGGCTCCTCGCGCAGGACGCGCGCGAGCATCTCGCGCGCGTACCCCTCGTCGTACCGGCCGCCGGTCAGGAGCGCCTGGAGGCAGATGCCGTCCATGAGGGCGATCACGGCGCGGGCGGTGGCGGGGTCGGTGCGACGGGCGAGCGCCGCGGCGACGGCCTCGGTCCACTCGGCGGCGACCGGGCGCAGGGCGGGGCGGCGCAGGGCGGCGAGGTAGAGCTCGTACTCCAGCTCCGCCCCCGTCCGCGCGCCGTCGAGCCACTCCGCCAGGAGTCCGGCGAGGGCGGGGGCGAGGCCGGTCGCCGGATCCGCCAGGGCCGGGTGCTCGCGCAGCCGCCGCCCGAAGCCCTCGCAGGCCTTGCGGAGCGCGGCGACGAGCAGTTCGTCGAGGGAGGCGAAATGGTACGTGGTGGAGCCCAGCGGCACGTCTGCCTCGGCGGCGGCGGTGCGGTGGCTCAGGCCCGCGATCCCCCGCCGGGCGACCACCCGCAGGGCCGCGTCGACGATCCGTTCGCGCCGCTCGGGGTCGTGGCGGCGGGGGCGGGCCATCAGTGCGCGCCCCCGAGGTTGAGGACGACCACCCCGGCGATGATGAGCACGATCCCGGCGATCTTGGCGAGGCTGAGGGTCTCGCCGAGGAAGAGGATGCCGAGGGCGGCGACGGCGGCGGTGCCGACCCCGGACCAGATGGCGTACGCGGTGCCGACCTGGAGCGTCTTGAGGGCCTGCGCGAGGAGCGCGAAGGCGACGACGTAGCCGACGCCGGTGATCACCGAGGGCCACAGCCTGGTGAAGCCGTCGCTGTACTTCATCGAGGTGGTGGCGAGGATCTCCGCCACGATGGCGCCCGCGAGCAGTCCGTATCCCATGTGTACGAGCGTACACAGGGGAGGTGTACGACCGTACACATCGGCTGCGGATACGGTGTCCCGCATGACGTACCCCCCAGGCCCGCCCTACGGCTACGGCTACGCGCCGCCGCCCCCGCCGCCGAAGCCCGGCGTGATACCCCTCGCGCCGCTCGGCCTCGGCGCGATCCTCTCCGGCGCCTTCGGCACCTTCGGCCGCCACTGGAAGCAGCTGCTCGGACTCGCGGCCGCCGTCTACGGCGGAGCCATCCTGCTCGTGGGGGCCGCCCTGCTGCTCGCGTTCGCCGCGGTGGGCGACCTCTTCCCCGCGGTGTTCGACACCCCGGAGGGCCAGGAGCCGCCCTGGGACGACGTCCGGCCGCTCCTCTTCGCCTTCATCTGCGTCTGGATCGCCGGGACGCTCGTCGTCCTGTGCGCCAACGCGGTGATGGCCGCCGCCTGCCCCGCCGTGGTCCAGGAGGCCGTCCTCGGCCGCTCGCTCACCTTCGGCACGCTCTGGCGCCGCTCCTGGGCCCGCATGCCGTCCGTGCTCGGGACGGTGGTCCTCACCAGTCTCGCCCTGGCGCTGCCCCTGCT
>NZ_JAPSIW010000774.1 GCF_031178505.1 Streptomyces sp.
CAGAACCAGAAAAGCCAGTCGTTGACGACACCTGGCATTACTGTCGCCGCGGAGAGAGTCCACGCGGTGGCATCATCGGCCAGTGCGGGCTCCGCCTGCGTTGTCGGAAGGTAGCCCTCCGGGAGGATGGGAGCCAACGTGGTGAAGGTGTAGCCCTGAGCCTTAGCGTCCGCAATCAGTTCCTTCAGCATGGCGACCGTTGCTGTCCGGTCTGTGCCTCCAGCATGCATGACCACGATGTGGCCCTTGCCATCCAGCTCTGGTAGCGGGACTGTCTCATCCGGCCCGTAGTTCCAGTCCCACGTGTCGAGGTCCATGTTCACGTGCAGGTAACCGAGTTGCTGCGCCTGGAGCAGTGCCAGCGGCTTCAGCTCCGGGTTGCCTTCCGGGAAGCGGAAAAGGCGCGTCCCATAGTCGCCGACGGATCGCATCGTCCGGTCGGTGCCGATAAGTTCCTCACGGTGTTGGAAAGTCGGGTTTTCCCAGTCGCTGAGATGTGTCATGGTGTGGTTTCCCACCATGTGTCCTTCTCGGACGGTGCGCCGGAAGACCTCCGGATTCTCCACGATGCTGGTGCCGGTGTCGAAGAACGTAGCAGGTACGTTCTCGGAGGCGAGGACGTCAAGAATCTGGGGCGTGAAGACATCATCCGGACCGTCGTCGAAGGTGAGCATCAACTGGCCGTCGGCAGGCCGCCCGAAGCGCTCCATGGCGTAGGGGCTGTCGCCGACCTTCCTGGCTTCCGACGCCGTCAGGACGCGGAAGACTTGGTCGCTGAAGGGGTCCTTCAGGACTGTTCGCCCCTCGGTGCGCTCCACTAGGGTCATCCGGACAAATGCGTAATCGGACAGTTCTCCGACAACTGGTATGGCATCGGGGTCACCGCTGTTCAACAGCTCTTTGGGATAGCTGAGCTCTTGGTTGAGTGGTTGATCCCAGGTCTGGTCCAGAGCTCTCGGTAGTATCCACGACACCGACCCGACGGCCATGCACAGAAGAACGATCAAACTGGCGAGAATCCGATACCATCGTTTTCCGCTCGGATCGAAGAAGACGGGGGGTGCGGCAGATCCCCCCGGTTCATCCGTACCCCGGGTCTTCCTGTTCCCACCGCGACCGCTACGGACCGGCAGAGAGCTGGGCCCACCACGTACTTTTGCCAATGTGCACTCGTTTCCCCGCACTTGATCCATCCCCCCGACAGACCAATTGACCCATCCCGTGGATGGGTCAACTACTTTCATGGTGACAGGAAACGTCCATTTTCTTGCATGCTTGAGTCAATAGCTCATGTACCCCCCTTGCTTGGCATCTCATGCATTTGTCCAAGTGAAGAGCAGCATTCTCCTAGAAAGGATGAACTCAGCGGGAGGCGTAGCGACGATTTTTGTCCCCTGAAGGGAGGTGTGGCGCCAGTAGATGTCCCCCAGGTTCCCCACAAATTGAGGTGTCAACTTTTCTTCTACCATGACTGTGTGTTGCGCCCGGGGGCGGACTGCAAGATCAGGTCAAGCATCTTCCGCGGGAAGGCCTGCGCATGTCGGCACACGAAAGACCTCGCTCATGGGCCGGAGCGTGAGAGGCCTGGTGCGCGACTCAGGTGGCTCGTGTAGCCATGAAGTCGAAGCCGTGCAACGACCGTTCGGCCCCAGGCCGTGCACGCTCAGCATCAGTTCACCTCTCGAAGTGCTCTGATCATGGCTGCTGATGGGTGACAGAGATCCGTCGGAATACCCCGATTCCGTCGTCTTACTCCCACCGCAGTTCAGCCGCCCCTCCCGTGCCGACGGGCCAAGTCGTCAACGAAGGGCCGTGCGCCATCACGACGATGATGCGATGGGTGCCGGTTGGTACAGTGCGCTTCTGCTGATCGATCAGGCGGTCAGTGGTCTGGCACGGGCTACCGACGGACAGAGGCGGCCGATGAAGTGCCCGGGTCCGAGAGCGGTTTAGGACCGCTCCAACTTCTCGGGGACGCCTGCGGGGCGGGCGAGGGTCTCCGTGAGCTGCTTGAGCATCGCGCCCATCCGGAACCGCTCGGGCACCAGCGGGGACAGGCCCAGCTCCTCGAGCGGGGCGGCGGTGACGGGGCCGACGGTCGCGGCGAGCATGCCCCCGCGGAACGCGGCCAGCAGCTCCTCGTGCAGCCCGAGCTCCTCGGCCGTGCTGAACAGCGCGTCCACGGCCGGGGCGGCGGTGAACGTGACCGCGTCGACCCGGCCGGCGGCGGCCTCGCGCACCAGCACCGGCACCTGCCCGGCGTCGTCGGCGGAGGCCCAGCGGTAGGGGGTCACGGTCAGCACCCGGGCGCCGGCGTCGGTGAGCCGGCGCCGCTGGGCGACGTCGGCGATCCCGTGCAGCTGCAGGCCGACCGTGCGCCCGGAGAGGTCACCGTCGTGCTCGGCGAGCACGAGGTCCACGAGCCCCCGGGTGGTCTCGTCGGCGGACATGCCCGCGTCCTCGAGGCCCAGACCGCGCACCGCGCCGCGGCCCTTCGGCCCGCGCACGTAGACCGCGGCCTCGTGCAGGCACAGCAGCAGCTCGGCGTCGAAGCCCTGGGCCTCGGCGGCGTCGTGCCACCGGCGCAGCCCGTAGCCGGTGGTGAGCAGGACCAGGTCCGGACGGGCCTCGAACATCGACCGCGAGGCCGCCGCGAGCCCGGCGTCCTCGCCGACCGGCTCGACCTTCAGCGCCGGGGCGTGGATCACCCGGGCGCCGCGCCGCTCGAGCGCGGCGATCTGGTCCTCGGAGCGGCGGTGCGCGGTGACGCCCACCACCCGCCCGGCCAGGGGCAGCTCCTCAGCAGCCATGCGCGGTCACCTCGGCGAGGAAGGCGTCCCGGTCCGCGCTCGCGAGGCGCACCACGGGCCCGATGACGACGACGGCGGGGGAGCCGCAGCCGGCCGCCGCGGTGTCCTCGACCGCACGGGCGAGGGTCGTGATCGTGGAGCGCTGCCGGTCGGTGAAGCCGCGCTCCACCACGGCCAGCGGGGTGGCGGGGTCCGCCCCGGAGCGGACGAGGCCGGCCACGAGGTGCGGGAGGGTGGCCACGCCCATGAGGACCACCAGTGTCCCGCCGGAGGCGCCGAGACCGGCGAAGTGGGCGAGCTCGGCCTCGGAGAACGGGACGTGGCCGGAGGCGACGGTGAACATGCGGGAGACCTCGCGGAAGGTCACGGGGATCCCGGCGGCCCCGGGCACGGAGACCGCGCTGGTGATCCCGGGGACCACGTCCACCGGGATGCCGTG
>NZ_JAPSIW010000775.1 GCF_031178505.1 Streptomyces sp.
CGTCCTCTCCCTCGTCGTCCTCGTCGGCGGCGGCTTCGACGTCCTCACCTCCCCGGTCCTCGTCTACACCCTCTACGCGCTGATCACGGCGGCCGTCCTCTGGCCCTTCGCCCGCCTCGGCGGCTGGAGAGCCCTCGTCCGCACCTGGCTGCGTCCCCGCCCGGCCCCCGCCGGCACGCCGACGGCGGCCCCGGCCGCCCCCCGCTCCCAGTGGCCCGCGCTGCGGGAGGCCGGCCAGGCCCGGGCGGCCGACCTGCTCACCGGCGAACTGCACGCCGGACGCATGAACGAGGTCGACGCCGCCCGCATCGACCGCCACTGGCAGCGGGCCCGCGGCGACGCCGGCCGCCTCGCCTCCTTCGTCGACACCGTGCTCCGCCACGGCGCCACCGCCTGGGCGCACCCGTCCGGCGCCCGCGACCTGCCCCGCCGCACCGCCCCCCACGACCTCCTCCTCGGCCAGGTGCGGATCGGGCGCTGCGCCGCCGGGGAGCGGAACCCCGCCGCCTACCGGGGCGCCGGCCTGGCGCTCGACCCGGCCGTCCTCGGCACCTCCCTGCTCGCCGTCGGCCCCTCCGGCGCGGGCAAGACCGCCCGGCTGACCGGACCCGTCGCCGAGTCGCTCGCCCTCCAGGCACTCACCGGCGACTGCGCGGTCGTCGCCGTGGGTTCCGCCGACGCGCCGCTCGGCCCCGACACGGCGTACGACGTGGTCGTCCGGATCGGAGACCCGGCGTCCCCCTACGACCTCGACCCCTACGCCGGCCTCACCGACCCCGACGAGGCCGCGGCCCTCCTCGCGGAGGGCCTCGCCGGTGACGTGGAGACGGTCGACACGAGGCGCGCCGCCACCGTCCTCGCCCAGCTGATCGGCCCCTACCGGGCCGTGCACGGCCGGTTCCCGGCCGTACCCGTCCTGCGCGAACTGCTCGAAGCCGCCCCCCACACCCTGTCCGCGCTGCTCGCCCGGCTGCCCGCGGACGCGCCCACGATGCGCCGCGAACTGGAGGCCCGCATCCGGAACGCCGGCGGGGCCGCCGACCCCGCCCCCCTCCTCGCCGACCGCCTCGCGCTGCTCGACCGCCCCGCCTTCGCCGACTTCTTCGGCGCGGAGCCCGGCGGGGGCGACACCGGACGCGTACGGCCCTTCTCGCTGCGGTCCGTCGTCCAGCACCCGCTGCGCGTCCTGGTGCAGCTGCCGGAGCGCGGCCACGAGGAGGCGTCCCGGCTCCTCACCCGGCTGGTGCTCGCCCAGTTCCTGGCGGCGGCCCGGGGCGGCACCGGCCGTTCCCACTTCGTCTGCCTCGTCCTCGACGACGCCACCGGCGCGCTCACCACCGGCACGGTCCGCTCCCTCCAGCGCCTGCGCCCGCACCACGCCGGGGTCGTCCTCGGCCTGCGCACCCTGGCCGACGTACCCGACTTTCTGCATGGGCCGCTGCTCGCCGCCGTCGGCTGCCGGGCGGCCTTCTCCGGGGTGACCACCTGGGACGGCCGCGGCTTCTCCGAGGCCTGGGGCACCGAGTGGGTGGAGACCGTGGAGGTCGCCCAGCACGCGGTCTTCGCCGATCAGCCGATGACCCGGGCCTACCACGCCCTGCGCAAGAAGCTCACGGGCAAGGCGGTCACCACCGACGCGGTCACCCGCCGCACGGTCGAGCGCGAACGCTGGTCCGCCTCCGAACTCGCCCACTCCGTCCCGGCCGGCCACGCCGTGATCTCCCTGACCACGGTCACCGGCGACCACACCCCCCCGATCCTGGTGGACCTCCGCGCCTGACACCGCGCCCGCGCCGCCGCGAGCGGGACCGGTGCGGTTCGGGGCGGTCCCGGGCTCGGCACCGCGTCCGTGACGGGGGCCCGTCCGGGCTCCGGGGCGCGGACCTCCGGTGCGAGGGCGGTGCTCGCGCCCGTGGCGGGGCCCGCCCCCTCGCCGCGCCGCCGCGAGCGGTCCGGGGCGGTACGGGGCTCGGCGCCGTGCCCGTGGCGAAAGCCGCGCCGGGCTCCGGGGCGCGGAGCTCCGGTGTCAGGGCCGTACCCGAGTCCGCGCCCCGGCCCGGCCCCCCATGCCGCGCGCCCGCGCGGCCGGGGACATGCCCTGGCACAATCGAGGGCGCCGCTCCGTCGAGCGGCGCCCTCCCCGTCGCCGCGCACGGCTCCCCCCGCGCGTGGTCCTCGCTCAAAGGTCCGCCGGTTCCCCGATGCCGCCCACCCTTGCCTCGCTCGTCCAGCACTCCTCCCTCAAGCTCGTCGTCCGCGCCGGTGAGGACCGTCTCGACACGCCCGTCCGATGGGCCCACGTCAGTGAGCTCACCGACCCCGTCCCCTACATGGAGGGCGGCGAGCTGCTGCTCACCACCGCCCTCACGCTCGACGCGGAGGACCCGGCGGCGATGCGCCGCTACGTGCGGCGGCTCCTCGGCGCCGGTGTCGTCGGCCTCGGCTTCGCCGTCGGCGTCAACTACGACGCGATCCCGGCCGCCCTGCTCGACGCCGCCCGCGAGGAGCACCTGCCGCTCCTCGAGGTGCCGCGCAGGACGCCGTTCCTCGCGATCAGCAAGGCCGTCTCGGCGGCCATCGCCGCCGACCAGTACCGGGCCGTGACCGCCGGGTTCGAGGTCCAGCGGGAGCTGACCCGGGCCGCGCTCGCGGAGGGCCCGGACGCGGTCGTCGCCCGGCTCGCGGCGCACGTCGACGGCTGGGCCGCGCTGTACGACACCTCCGGGACGGTCGTCGCCGTCTCGCCCGACTGGGCGGCACGCCGGGCCGCCCGGCTCACCCCCGACGTGGAGCGGCTGCGCGAGCGGCCCGCCCCGGCGAGCGCGGTGGTCGGCGGCACGGACGACCGGGTCGAGCTCCAGTCCCTCGGGACGGGGCGGCGGGTCCGGGGCGCGCTCGCCGTCGGCACCGCCGCGCCGCTCGGTACCGCCGAGCGGTACGCGGTGCACTCCGCGATCGCGCTGCTCACCCTCACGACGGAGCGTTCCCGTTCGCTCCAGGCCGCCGAGCAGCGGCTCGGCGCGGCCGTGCTGCGCATGCTGCTCGCCGGCCAGCCGGACCACGCCCGCGCGGTGGCGGGCGACGTCTACGGGAACCTGCTCGACGCCCCGTTCCGGCTGCTCGTCGCGGAGACCGCGGCGGGCGGCGAGAAGAGTCCGGCGGAACCGGCGCTGCCGGTGTTCGCCGAGGCGCTGGAGACGGCGGCGGCCCGCGCCGGCGAGGCGGTCCTCACCGTCC
>NZ_JAPSIW010000776.1 GCF_031178505.1 Streptomyces sp.
GGCGAGCCCCGGGGGCGGCGTCCGGGGACGCCGGGGCCTCGCCCGAAGGAGCCCGGGGCACCGGGGCCGGGGAAAGAAGCACGCGCGCGTCCGGGGCAGGGCCGGTCGCCCCGCCCGCGTCCCCCTCACGCGGGGACACGTAACCGCCGATGCTGCCGATCGACGCGGCGGCGCACAGCAGCCGCTGGCGCCGCCGGCATCCCGCCGAGAAGGCGCTGCTCGGCTTCGGGCTCACCCTGTGCGCGGTGTCGCTGCCGCCGTGGCCGGGCGCCGTGCTCGTGGGCGCGGCCACCCTCGCCGTCCTCCTGGGTCCCGCGGGCGTGCCGGGCCGGGCGCTGTGGCGGGCCTTCCGGGTACCGCTCGGCTTCTGCGTCACGGGGGCCGTACCGCTCCTCTTCCAGGTGGGCGGGGGCCAGGGGCTCGTGGCGCTCGCGCCGGACGGCCCGGTCCACGCGGCCGAACTGCTCCTGCGCAGCGCGTCGGCGTCCCTCGGGGTGCTGCTGTTCGCGTTCACGACACCCGTCTCCGACGTCCTGCCCCGGCTGGTGCGGGCCGGGGTGCCGGCGCCGGTCGTGGACGTGGCGCTCGTGATGTACCGGATCGTCTTCCTGCTCCTGGACGCGCTGGCGAAGATCCGTCAGGCGCAGGCCGCCCGCCTCGGGCACACCACCCGGGCGGCGGCCTGGCGTTCGCTGGCCGGGCTCGGCGCGACCGCCTTCGTCCGCGCCTTCGACCGGGCGCACCGGCTCCAGTCGGGACTGGCCGGACGCGGGTACGACGGGACCCTGCGGGTCCTGGTCCCGGCCGCGGCGGTCTCCCGGCCGTTCCTCGCGGCGACGGGCGCGCTCCTGTCCGGGCTCGTCGCCCTCACCCTGGTACTGGAAAGGTTCCTGCCATGACGGTGTCTCCTCCCGTGGTGCAGCTGGTGGGGGCGGGGTTCGCCTACGAGGACGGCCCGGCCGTCCTGTCGGACGTGGACTTCGCGGTCCCGCGGGGGCGCGCCATCGCGCTGCTCGGCCGCAACGGCAGCGGCAAGACGACGCTGCTGCGGCTGCTGAGCGGCGGTCTGCGCTGCGGGAGCGGCGCGCTGCTCCTGGACGGTACGGAGGTGGCGTACGACCGGAAGGGGCTGACCCGGCTGCGGACCACCGTGCAGCTGGTGGTGCAGGACCCGGACGACCAGCTGTTCGCCGCCTCGGTGGCGCAGGACGTGTCGTTCGGGCCCATGAACCTGGGGCTGCCGGAGGAGGAGGTGCGGCTGCGGGTCGCGCGGGCACTCGCGGCGCTGGACATCACGGCGCTCGCGGACCGGCCGACGCACCTGCTGTCGTACGGGCAGCGGAAGCGGGCGGCGATCGCGGGGGCGGTGGCGATGCGGCCCCGTGTCCTGATCATGGACGAGCCGACGGCGGGGCTCGACCCGCACGGCCAGGAACGGCTGCTCGACGCCCTGGAAGGGCTGCGAAGGGCCGGTACGACGGTGGTCATGGCCACGCATGACGTGGACCTGGCGCTGCGCTGGGCGGACGAGGCGGCGGTCCTCTCCCCCGGCGGGCTGCGGACCGGGCCGGTGGACCGGCTGCTCGGGGACCACGACCTCCTGGACGCGGCCCGGCTGCGGCGGCCGTGGGGCACGTCTGTGGGGCGACTGCTGCGGGCGCACGGCCTGCTTCCGGAGGGCGCGCCGGAGCCGCGTACGCCGGAGGAGCTGGACGCCTGGGCGGCCACGCTCGCCCCGGGAGCGGGCACACCGGGAGCCGCCGGCCCTTCCTGAGCGGCTCCCGCTCCGAGGCCCCGGGCGCTCCCGCGCGCCCGGGGCCTTCGCCGTCGTCGCGCGTGTCCCGGCCGGGGAGTAGTGGACATCACGCCCGGATTCTTCTGCAACTAGTTGCAGAACCGCCTCCCACTCGCCTACAACAGAGCACGACGACCGCGCGAGGAGGAGCCCCATGAGCCCGTACCCCCACCTGCTGAGCCCGCTCGACCTGGGGTTCACCACGCTGCCCAACCGCGTGATCATGGGGTCGATGCACGTCGGTCTGGAGGAGGCCGAGCACGGCTTCGAGCGCATGGCCGCCTTCTACGCCGAGCGCGCCCGCGGCGGCGCCGGCCTGATCGTCACCGGTGGCATCGCGCCCAACGAGGCCGGCCGGCCCTGGGACGGCGGGGCCAAGCTCACCACCGCCGAGGAGGTGGCCGAGCACCGGCTGATCACCGGGGCCGTGCACGAGGCCGGGGGCCGCATCGCGATGCAGATCCTCCACTTCGGCCGCTACGCCTACCACCCCGGCCTGGTCGCGCCGAGCGCGATCAAGGCCCCGATCAGCCCCTTCGTACCGAACGAGCTGACCGACGCCGAGGTCGAGCAGACGATCGAGGACTACGTCCGCTGCGCCGAGCTCGCCCGGGAGGCCGGCTACGACGGCGTCGAGGTGATGGGCTCCGAGGGTTACCTGATCAACGAGTTCATCGCCGCCGCCACGAACCGGCGCACCGACCGCTGGGGCGGTTCGTACGAGAACCGCGTCCGGTTCCCGCTGGAGATCGTGCGGCGGATCCGGGAGCGGGTCGGCACGGACTTCATCCTGATCTACCGCCTCTCCATGCTGGACCTGGTGCCCGGCGGCTCCACCCTGGAGGAGGTCGTCCAGCTCGCCAAGGAGATCGAGGCGGCCGGCGCCACCCTCATCAACACCGGCATCGGCTGGCACGAGGCCCGCATCCCCACCATCGCCACCTCGGTGCCGCGCGGCGCCTACACCTGGGTGACGAAGAAGCTGATGGGGACGGTCTCCGTGCCGCTCGTCACCAGCAACCGCATCAACACCCCCGAGGTCGCCGAGGAGATCCTCGCGGAGGGCCGGGCCGACCTGGTCTCGCTCGCCCGCCCGTTCCTCGCGGACCCCGGCTTCGTCGCCAAGGCCGCCGCCGGCCGCGCCGACACCATCAACACCTGCATCGGCTGCAACCAGGCCTGCCTGGACCACACCTTCAGCCTCAAGATCACCTCCTGCCTGGTCAACCCGCGCGCCTGCCACGAGACGGAGCTGGTCCTCTCCCCCACCCGGCGCGCGAAGCGGATCGCGGTCGTCGGCGCGGGCCCCGCCGGGCTCGCCTGCGCGGTCTCCGCCGCCGAGCGCGGCCACTCCGTCACCCTCTTCGACGCCGCCGCCGAGATCGGCGGCCAGCTGAACATCGCCAAGCGCGTGCCGGGCAAGGAGGAGTTCGACG
>NZ_JAPSIW010000116.1 GCF_031178505.1 Streptomyces sp.
GGGGCGGCGCATACGGGTCGAGGTCGAGGACCGCTCCAGCGCCCTGCCGCGCCGCCGCGAGGCGGGGGAGGCCGGGGTGTCGGGCCGGGGGCTGTTCCTGGTGGAGCAGATCTCCGACGCGTGGGGCGTCGAGTCCCGGGGCGGCGGCAAGTGCGTGTGGTGCGAGTTCGTCCTGACGGAGACCTCCGGCCGATGACGCACGCCGATCGAGGTGCAGCCAGAAGCAGATAGAAACGGAGTGTTAACCGAGCGTACTTGACCGTAACTGACAGTACGCGATTGACTTCGTTCTCCCGCCCCTCCGCAGGACGTGAGGACACTGTGAGCAGCGAGCTTCTGGCCCCGCTCGACCTGGCCTTCTGGCATCTGGAATCCCCCGCCCACCCGCTCCACCTCGGTGCCCTCGCCCACTTCGGCCCCCCACCCGCGCCGACCGCCGGCGACCCCGGGCCCCCGGACCTCCTCTCCCTCCTCGCCCGTCGTGCCGCCGCCGTCCCCCGTCTGCGGACCCGGGTCCAGGACGTCCTCCTCCCCGTCGGCGGCGCCGCCTGGGCACCCGACCCCGACTTCGACGTGCGCCGCCACGTCCACGAGATCGCGCTGACCGGCGCCGACTTCCGGGCCGAGGCCACCCGGCTCGCCGCCGCACTCATGGAACGCCCGGTCGCACGCGGACTGCCGCCGTGGGAGATGTACCTGCTCAGCGGTGCCCCCGACGGCTCCTTCGCCGTCCTCGTCAAACTGCACCACGCGCTCGCCGACGGCATGCGCGCCGTGGCCATCGGCGCCGGCATCTTCGACGAGATCGCCGGCGGCCGTCCCACCGCCCCCGGAGGCCGCCCCCGGTCCGTACCGCACCGCTCCCGGCTCCCCGGCCCCGGCCGGCTCCTCGGCATCGCCCGCGACCGGATCGGCGACCTCGGCCGGGCGGTGGAGGTCGGCGCCTCCGTCGTCCGCGCCGGCCGGCTCGACGCGCGGGCCACCGCCGCCCTCGCCGCCGAGTCCAGCGGCACCCGCCGCATCGCCACCGCCACCCTGCCCCTGGACCGGATCCACCGGATCCGCCGCACCTCGGGCGGTACGGCCAACGACGTCCTGCTCGCCGTCGTCGCCGGAGCCCTCCGCCACTGGATCGACGGCCGCGGCCTGCCGCTGCCCGGCGCCGACCCCCGCGCCCTGGTCCCCGTCTCGCGCCGCCGCCCCGGCGTCACCGCGGGCCCCGGCAACAGCCTCTCCGGCTACCTCGTCGACCTGCCCGTCACCGAACCCGACCCGGCCGCCCGGCTGGCCGCCGTCCGCCGGGCCATGGACCGCAACAAGGCGGCGGGACCGCACCGGGGCGCCGGCGCCGTGGCCCTCCTCGCCGACCGGCTCCACCCCCTCGCCCACCGCTTCGGCGCACCTCTCGCCTCCGGCGCCGCCCGGCTCCTCTTCGACCTCCTCGTCACCCAGGTCCCGCTGCCCCGCTCCGCCCTCTCCCTGGGGGGCGCCCCGCTCCGCGCCCTCTTCCCCATGGCGCCGCTCGCCCGGGGCCAGTCCCTCGCCGTCGCCATGTCCCCCTACGGCGGCCACGTCCACGTCGGTCTCGTCGCCGACGGAGTGGCCGTCCCCGACCCGGAGGACCTCGCCGCGGCCCTCACCGGCGAACTGGACCTGCTCGACCCACCGGCGGAAACCCGCGCGGGCCCCGCCCGCGACACGCCCTGAGAGCCCGCCCGGACAACGCCGGGAAGCGTTCCGGCGCCCCGTGCGGCAAGGTGGAGCCATGCCCGAACTCCCCGAGGTGGAAGCGCTGCGGGACTTCCTCGACACCCACCTGGTGGGCAAGGAGATCGTCCGTGTCCTGCCCGTCGCCATCAGCGTCCTCAAGACGTACGACCCGCCCCTGAGCGCGGCCGAGGGCACCGAGGTCACGGCGGTCGGCCGGCACGGCAAGTTCCTCGACCTCACCCTCACCGGCGACCCCGGCGGCGAACTCCACCTGCTGGTCCATCTGGCACGGGCGGGATGGCTCCGCTGGCAGGACCCGCTGCCCTCCGGACCGCCCCGCCCCGGCAAGGGGCCCCTCGCCCTGCGCACCGCGCTCGCCGGCGGCGACGGCTTCGACCTCACCGAGGCCGGCACCACCAAACGCCTCGCCGTCCACCTCGTACGCGACCCCCGCGAGGTGCCCGGCGTCGCCCGCCTCGGCCCCGACCCGCTCGCCGAAGACTTCGGCCCGGAGGAGTTCGCCGCGCTCCTCGCCGGCGAACGCCGCCAGATCAAGGGCGCCCTGCGCGACCAGAGCCTCATCGCGGGCATCGGCAACGCCTACAGCGACGAGATCCTCCACGCCGCGCGGACCTCCCCGTTCAAACCGACCCAGAACCTCACGCCCGAGGAGACCACCGCCCTCTGGACCGCCCTGCGCACCACCCTCGGCGAGGCCGTCGAACGCTCACGCGGCCTCGCCGCCGGCAAGCTCAAGGCCGAGAAGAAGAGCGGCCTGCGCGTCCACGGCCGCACCGGGCAGCCCTGCCCCGTCTGCGGCGACACCGTCCGCGAGGTCTCCTTCAGCGACTCCTCCCTCCAGTACTGCCCCACCTGCCAGACCGGCGGAAAGATCCTCGCCGACCGGCGCCTGTCGAAACTGCTCAAATAGCGCCCGCCGCCCCTCGCCTAGACTCCGGCGCATGCTGCGCGTACTGGCCGTCGACGACGAGGAACCCGCCCTCGGGGAACTGCTCTACCTGCTGCGCGCCGACCCGCGCGTGCGCACCGCGGAGGGCGCGGGCGACGCCACCGCCGCGCTCCGCAGGATCGGGCGCGCCCTGGAGGCCGGCCCCGGCGGCGAGGACGCCGTCGACGTCGTCTTCCTCGACATCCACATGCCCGGCCTCACCGGCCTGGACGTCGCCCGGCTCCTCGCCGGCTTCGCCCGCCCCCCGCTCGTCGTCTTCGTCACCGCCCACGAGGGCTTCGCCCTCCAGGCGTTCGACCTGAAGGCCGTCGACTACGTCCTCAAGCCCGTGCGCCGCGAACGCCTCGCCGAGGCCGTCCGCCGCGTCCACGAACTGGTCCACGCGGCCGGCGCGCCCGCCGCCCCGCCCGCCCCCGAGCAGATCCCGGTGGAACTCGGCGGCGTCACCCGGTTCGTCGCGGTCGACGACATCGCCTACGTCGAGGCCCACGGCGACTACGCACGCCTCCACACCGCCCAGGGCAGCCACCTCGTCCGCATCCCGCTCTCCACCCTGGAGGAGCGCTGGGCGCCCCGCGGCTTCGTCCGCATCCACCGCAGCCACCTCGTCGCCCTCGCCCGTGTCGAGGAACTGCGGCTCGACGGCGGTGCGACGACGGTGCGGATCGGCGGCACCGACCTCGCCGTCAGCCGCCGCCACGCCCGCCAGCTGCGGGACCTGCTCCTGCGCCGGGCCGGCGCCTGAGCCGTGCCGCCGTGAGCTCGGGGCCCGCCCCGGGGCGCCGCCGTATCTGAGGGACCGCCCCGGGCCGTGCCCCGTACACCTACCGCCGCCGCGGCACGCTGCGTAGACTCCACGCGACGTCAGGGCCGCGCCGCCCGCCGTCCCCCGTCGGAAGTCGTCGAGAGATGCCGGAGCGGACCGTGATGTCCGAGCACCACCCACCGCGCAGACCCCGGCGCGAGACCGTCACCTACGCCTCCGCCCACGCCGGCGGAACGGCGCCCCGGCCCGCCGCCCGCCGCCCGGTCCACCCCCCGGCCCGTTCCGAGATCGACGAGCAGACCACCCTCGGCCACACCTACGTCCGCGCCCTGATGCGCAGCCAGCTCCGAGCCGCGCTCACCGCCCTCGGGGCCCTCGCCCTGCTGGTCGGCACCCTGCCGCTGCTGGTCGCGCTGCCCGCCCCCGAGGCGGTGGTGTGGGGCGTGCTCGGGGTCGGTGTGTACCCGGTGGTGTGGGCCGTCGCCCACTGGTACGTCCGCCGGGCCGAGGCCAACGAACGGGACTTCACCGGCCTCGTCGAACGGTGAACCGCCCCGGATGAACCCGAACCACACCTACGCGGTCGTCGCCGTGACCGCCGTCGTCCTCGCCACCGTCCTCATCGGCGCCCTCGGGCTGCGGATCTCCCGCACCACCTCCGACTTCTACGTCGCCTCCCGCACCGTGCGGCCCGGCCTCAACGCCGCCGCCATCAGCGGCGAGTACCTCTCCGCCGCCTCCTTCCTCGGCATCGCGGGCCTCGTCCTCGTCCAGGGCCCCGCCATGCTCTGGTACCCGGTCGGCTACACCGCCGGCTACCTCGTCCTGCTCGTGCTGGTCGCCGCCCCCTTGCGCCGGTCCGGCGCGTACACCCTCTCCGACTTCGCCGAGGCGCGCCTCGAGTCACCGGCCGCCCGCCGCCTCGCCAGCCTCTTCGTCGTCGGCATCGGCTGGCTCTACCTGCTGCCGCAGCTCCAGGGCGCCGGCCTGACCCTGGAGATCCTCACCGGCGCCCCCGACTGGGCCGGCGGGCTGATCGTCGCGCTCGTCGTCACCGGCACCGTCGCCGCGGGCGGCATGCGCAGCATCACCTTCGTCCAGGCCTTCCAGTACTGGCTGAAGCTCACCGCCCTGCTCGTCCCCGCGGTCTTCCTCCTCGCCGCCTGGTACGGCGACGGCGCGCCGCGCGCCCGCTTCGACGCCCCCGCCGTGCTGCGCGAGCACACGGTCGTGCGGCTCGCCGACACCGTACGGATCGACCTCGACGCGCCGCTCACGGTCACCGTGACCGGCAGCGTGGACTCCGTCCGCCACGACCACCGGACCGTCACCCTCGCCCCGGGCACCCACCACGTCCTCGCCGGCACCGAACTCGCCTTCGCCCCCGGCACCCGAGTCCCCGAACGGGCCGCGGGCGACGCCGGCCCTTCCCCGGACGTGGCCCGCGGAGACGCCCCGCTCGCCTCGCCCGGCTGGTCCCAGCCGCTCGCGGGCGGGCACGACGGCCACCAGCTGTACGCCACGTACGGGCTGATCCTCGCCACCTTCCTCGGCACCATGGGACTGCCGCACGTCGCCGTCCGCTTCTACACCAGCCCCCACGGCCGGGCCGCCCGCCGCACCACCCTCGTCGTCCTCGGGCTCGTCGGCGCCTTCTACCTGCTGCCTCCGCTCTACGGCGCCCTCGGCCGGGTGTACGCGCCCGAACTCGCCCTCACCGGCTCGGCCGACGCCGCCGTGCTCGTCCTGCCCGACCGGGTCCTCGGCGGCGTCCTCGGGGACCTGCTGGGCGCGCTCCTCGCCGGCGGGGCCTTCGCCGCCTTCCTCTCCACCGCCTCCGGCCTCACCATGTCCGTCGCCGGTGTCCTCACCCAGGACGTGCTGCCCTCCCGGGGCGTACGGCACTTCCGCCTCGCGACCCTGCTCGCCACCGCCGTCCCGCTGGGCACGGGGGTCGTCGCCTCCAAGGTGCCGGTCGCCGACGCCGTCGGCCTCGCCTTCGCCGTCTCCGCCTCCTCCTTCTGCCCGCTCCTCGTCCTCGGCATCTGGTGGCGCCGCCTCACCCCGCCGGGCGCCATGGCGGGGCTGCTCCTCGGCGGCGGTTCCGCCCTCGCCGCGGTCATGGCGACCCGTGCCGGGCTCGCCCCCGCCGGCTGGGCGCACACCCTCATGGCCTGGCCGGCCGTCTGGTCGGTGCCGCTCGGCTTCCTCGGCATGGTCCTCGTCTCGCTCGCCACCCCGCGCCGGATCCCGGCCGGCACCCCGGCGCTCCTGGCCCGCCTCCACCTGCCTGAGGAGTTCGCCGCACCCGTCCCCGAGGAGGTGCGCCGGTGAGCGGCACCGCCCTGGCCGCCGGGGCCGCAGCGGGGGCCGTGTTCCTCGCCGCCGGGTACGTGCTCGGGCGCCTCACCGCCCGGCGCGGGCACGCCGCCGCCGACCTCGACCTCGGCACGCCGGTCGAACGGGCCACCTTCCACACCCTCCACACCGCCTCCCTCGCCGCCCCGCCCCTGCGCGCCGGGCTCACCGGTGAGACCGCGGGCAGGGCCGCCCGGACCCTGCGATCCCTGCTCGGCACCGAGGCCCTCTGCCTCACCGATCGCGGCGCCGTCCTGGCCTGGGACGGCCCGGGGGAGAGCCACCACCGGGAACGCGTCCGGGCCCTGGTCGCCGAGACCCTGGAGACCGGCCGCAGCAGGTCCGCCCGGGCGGACTGCGCCGATCCGGCCTGCCCGCTGCGCTGGGCCGTCGTCGCCCCGCTCACCGGCGAGGACGGTGTCCTCGGCGCGCTCGTCGCCTACGGCTCGCGCGAGTCGGCCGTCCTGGTGCGGGCCGCGACCGAGGTCGCCCGCTGGGTCTCCGTACAGCTGGAACTGTCCGAGCTGGACCGCTCCCGCACCCGGATCGTGGAGGCCGAGATCAGGGCGCTGCGGGCCCAGATCTCGCCGCACTTCATCTTCAACTCCCTCGCCGCCATCGCCTCCTTCGTCCGCACCGACCCGGAGCGGGCCCGCGAACTCCTCCTGGAGTTCGCCGACTTCACCCGCTACTCCTTCCGGCGGCACGGCGAGTTCGCCCAGCTCGCCGACGAACTGCGCTCCATCGAGCAGTACCTGGCGCTCGCCGGGGCACGCTTCGGCGACCGGCTGAAGGTGACCCTCCAGATCGCTCCCGAGGTGCTGCCGGTGACCCTGCCGTTCCTGTGCCTCCAGCCCCTGGTGGAGAACGCGGTCAAGCACGCCCTCCAGGACCGGGAGCGCGGCTGCCGGGTGACCATCGCCGCCCGGGACGCGGGCGCCGAGGCGGTGGTGACGGTCGAGGACGACGGCGTGGGCATGGACCCGGAGCTCCTGCGCGCCGTGCTGCGCGGCGAGCACCCGGCCGGGTCCGGCATCGGCCTCTCCAACGTCGACGAGCGGCTGCGGCAGGTGTACGGGCAGGAGCACGGCCTGGTCATCGAGACGGGGCTCGGCGCGGGGATGAAGGTGACGGTACGCATCCCCAAGTACCGCTCGGGGGTGCACCCTTCGGCCCCCTGAGCCCGGCGTGCGACGGCTCGGGCCGCGTCCCGTTCAGCGCAGGCGCAGCGCGAGGTGGGCGAGCGGCAGCCCCAGCTCCCAGGCGGGCAGCCACACCTGCACCGACTCGTCGACGCGGCGGCCCGGGCCGGTCACGGCGGGGCCGTCGAGGTCGGCGGCGCGCATCCAGGTCCCGTTGAGGGTCCGCCAGGTGTTCCGCGCGAGGTCGAGGTCGGGGTCCTCGCCTCCGGCGGCGAGACGGCCGGCGATCCGCTCCTCCACCCAGGCCGCCCAGTCGCGGGCGTGGGCGGTGCGCCGCAGCCACGCGTCGGCGCGACCGGCGGCCCCGCCGCGTGCCGCCGGGCCGGGGGCGTCCGGCGGGAGCGACAGGTGGACGGTGAGGGCGAGGGTCTGGCGTCCCGCCCGGAACTCCAGGGAGCCGGGCGGGGCGAGGCCGGCGGTACGCAGCAGTTCGTCGGCCAGACAGTCGGCGCACAGCCAGGCCATCGGGACGGCGAGACCGCCACCCGTACCGCCGGCGCCGTTCGTTCTCTCGGGCGGCAACGCTCCCACCTTCTCCCGGACGTCGCGGGACCCGGACTCGGGGTCCCGGGGGAGAGCTTCCTCCGGGAAGGGCGCCCGGGGGTCCCGCTTTGCTCAACTCGCCCGTGTGGTTTCGGATACGTTCTCCGGCCGGATCGGTGCCGTTGGGAAAGCGGGGGCCGCTGGGACGCGAGGGGGAGGGGACGGGCTCAGCCGAGGAGCGCGTACACCGCCGTGGCGTGGGCGGCGGGTTCGTCCGATCCCTCCGCCGTCATGACGATGTCGGCGAAGGCCATCCGCCGGCCCGCCTTGGTCAGCCGGGCCCGGACGAGGACGTCCGTGCCGGTCACCGCCCGCTGGAAGGTGATCGACTGCTGCACGGTGGTCATGGGGACGAAACCGCCGCGGGCCGCCGACACCGCGATCACGGTGGCGGTGTCCGCCGCGGCCATCAGGGCCTGACCGGAGAGGCTCCCGCCCTCCCGGGCGAGGCGTGGGGACCACGGCAGACGGAGGACCGCCTCGTGGCCGTCGACGGAGGCGACCGAGAGCCCCAGGTCGAGCACCCAGGGGGCGAAGTTGTCGGCGAGGATCTTGTCCGCGGCGGCGAGTGTCAGCGTCACGGCGTCATTGTGGGGCTCCGGCGCGTACCCGGGCAACGCCCGCGCGGCGCGGCCGGTAGCCGGGCAGGGAACGGCCCAGCTGCCGCAGTGCGTAGTGGGAGCGCGATTTGACGGTCCCGGCGGGGATGCCGAGGTCGACGGCGGCCTCGTTGACGGTCAGTCCGTGGAAGTAGAGCCGTACCAGTACCGCGCGGTGTTCGGGGCTCAGTTCCCGTACGGCGGCCCGGACGTCGAGCGCCGCCTCGGCCGAGGTGGTGGGGTCGGCGGGGTCGGGGGTCACGGCGAGGACGCCGTCGCCGATCTCGGCCGGGCGGGCGAGGCGCGAGCGGCGGGCGTCGATGGCGAGCCGGCGGGCCACGGTGAACAGCCACGGCCGGATCGAGGCGTAGGGGCCGTCGAAGGCCTCCGGGTGCTGCCAGGCCCTGACCAGCGTCTCCTGCGCGAGGTCCTCGGCCCGCTGCCGGTCGCCGTAGGTCAGGCCGAGCAGGAAGGAGAGCAGCGCCGGGCCGTGGTCCCGCTGCAGTTCCTCCAGGGTCCGCTCGTCGGTGGTCGCTCTCGTGGCCGTCGTCATGCTGCCCGCCTTTCCCCGGTGCGTCGTCGTTCAGGGCCGTATCCGAGCGCATTCGGGCGACGAGGGACAGAGGACGGACAAGGGCGTGCGACGAACGGTCGCACCGAGCGACGAGTGGCACGGCGAAGGATCGAATGGAGCTGATGCGTCCGTTTTAGCGGGTTTAATGACTTTATACGGCTTTGACCCTTGACTGAGGCTTTTCTGAGAGATCAATTCATCAGAACAGATGTTCATCCTCAAAAATCGGGTGGAGCCCAGATGACCTCACGCACCAGACCCCGGGCGGTGGCCCTCGCCGCCGTCCTCCTCACCGCGACGGCGACCGGCTGCGGGGGAGGCACCGCCCTGAGCGGCGCGGCCCCCACCCCGGAAGGCGCCCCGAGCGGCCGGTCCGCCGGGCCCGCGCCCTCCGCCGCCCCCGGCGGAGCCTCCGCGCCCGCGGGCTTCACCCTCATCGCCTCCGGCGACGTCCTCCCGCACGACTCGATCATCCGCCGTGCCGCCCAGGACGCGGGCGGCGACGGCTACGACTTCACGCCGATGCTCTCCGGGGTGCGGCCCGTCGTCTCCGCGGCCGACCTGGCCATCTGTCACATGGAGACCGTCTACGGCGAGCCCGGCGGCCCCTACACCGGCTACCCGTCCTTCAAGTCGCCGCCGGAGATCGCCGCCGCCCTCCGCACCACCGGCTACGACTCCTGCTCCACCGCCTCCAACCACACCCTCGACGACGGCGCCGCCGGACTGCGCCGCACCCTCGACGCCCTCGACCGCGCCGGGGTGCGCCACGCGGGCTCCGCCCGGACCGCGGAGGAGGCCGCCCGGCCGACGCTGCTCACGGCGGGCGGCGCCACGGTGGCCCAGCTCGCCTACACCTACGACACCAACGGCCGCCCGCTGCCCGAAGGACAGCCCTGGGCGGTCAATCTCATCGACGAGGCGAAGGTGATCGCGGACGCCCGGGCCGCCCGCGCGGCCGGTGCCGACGTGGTGGTGGTCAGCCTCCACTGGGGCACCGAGTGGCAGACCGAGCCGGACGAGCGCCAGCTCGCCCTCGCCCGTACCCTCACCGCCTCGCGGACCGGCGGCCGCCCCGACATCGACCTGATCCTCGGCACGCACGCCCACGTGCCGCAGGCGTACGAGAAGGTCAACGGCACCTGGGTCGTCTACGGCATGGGCGACCAGATCGCCGGCGACATGATCAACCACGTGGGCGCCTACGACCCGCGCGGCAACCAGGGCACCCTCGGCCGGTTCACCTTCACCCCGCCCACCCGGCCGGGCGGGCGCTGGGAGGTCACCAAGGCGGAGTTCGTGCCGCAGTGGTACGACACCGGCCGCGGCCGGGTCGTCAACCTCGGCGCCTCCGACGGCGGCGACCCCCGGCACGCCGGCATCCGGGACGTCATCCGCCAGGTGGTCCTCGCCCGCGGGGCCGGCCAGGACGGCCTGGTCATGGGCAAGTAGTCCCACCGGTGGGGCGCGGCCCCGCCTGCCACCGCCCCGGGTGTCGGCCGGGCGGGTGCATTCGGAGCCGCGGCCGGTGTCGCTCGGCCGCACCGTGCTTCGCCCGTACGAACCATTGGTCATGAAAAAGGATCAGATGCCCATGGGGCGCCGGGCGGTGCTGCGCCTCGCCGCCGCCCTCGGGGCCACCGCCACGGTCGGCGTCCTCACCGCGGACCGGTTCGCCCCCGCCCCCTCCGGCCGCAACCCGGCCGCGGCCCCGGCCCCCGCCGGAGCGCCCGGCGGCAGCGGGGGAGCGGCGGGCCCGGCCGCCGGACCCCGCGCCGGGTCCGCACGGCAGCTTCCCTCGGCGTACCGGCTCCAGCCCATGACCGCCTACGCGCCCCCGGCCTTCCACCGGGCCGTCCCGCCCGTGCGGCGGCGTCCCTTCCTCAGCCTGGAAGGGGTGGGCCGCTCCATGGTGCTGACCTTCGACGACGGCCCCGACCCCCGCCACACCCCCGCCATCCTCAGCACCCTGCGCCGCCACGACTGCCGCGCCATGTTCTTCGTCTGCGGGGAGATGGCCGCCGCGCACCCGGACCTGCTGCGCCGGATCGCCGACGACGGGCACGTCGTCGGGAACCACTCCTGGTCCCACCCCCTCGTCCCCAAGCTGCGCCCCTCCCGCATCCGCGCCGAACTCGGCTCCACCAGCGACCTCGTCGAACAGATCCTGGGCACCGCCCCGCTCTGGTACCGCGCCCCCTACGGCGCCTGGAACCGCCACTCCTTCGAGATCGGTGCCGAACTCGGCATGGAACCGCTCGCCTGGACCCTCGACACCCTGGACTGGAAGGAACCGGGCAGCGGCACCATCGTCCGCCGGGTCCTCGCCGGCGCCGCCCCCGGCGTCGTCGTCCTCTCCCACGACGCGGGCGGCGACCGTTCCCAGAGCGTCTCCGCGCTCCGCCGCTACCTCCCGGCGCTCCTCGACGCGGGGTACAGCATCACCGTGCCCCGGCGCTGAGACCGCACCGGAACGCGACAGGGCCCCGGCGCCACGACGGCACCGGGGCCCTTTCCCCGCGCGGAGTTCAGCGGGAGTCGACCATCCGGGCGTACACGACGACGTTCCCGTCGTACCCGTGGGCGCGGGTGTAACCGCCGCCGCAGGTGATCACCCGCAGTTCGGGCTGTCCGGTGTCCGCGTAGACCTGCACGCCGGGGAAGTCGTCCTTGCTGTACACCTCCACCCCGTAGATCTCGAAGACGGCCACCCGCCCGTCGTAACGGTCGACCTCGATGCGCTGCCCCTTCTCCAGGGATCCCAGGCCGTAGAAGACCGCCGGACCGCGGGCGTTGTCGACATGGCCGACGACGACCGCGGTGCCACGCTGACCGGGCGCGATCCCGTTCTGGTACCAGCCGGCCAGGTTGGCGTCCTCGGGCGGCGGCGCGGCCACCCAGCCGTCCGGGTCGAGGCCCACGTCCATGATGGGCGCGGCCACGCGGATCGCCGGGATCCGGATGCGCGAGGCGGGCGCGAAGGGCAGAGGTTGCAGGGCGGACGTCCCCTCCGCCTGCGGCGGGGCCACCGGGCGGGCCACCGGCCGCGCCGCGGCGGTGGGCTGCGGCGGCCCGGAGTCGACGTCCACCCCGTTGCGCATCATCGCGAGCCCGGACAGCATGGCAAGGGCCAGGACGCCCCAGGGTTGGCGTCTCCGGCGCTCGGCGACGCGGAAGTCCTTCGGGGGCATGGTTCTCCCTTCGTGGCGTCGTCGAAACGGTAAGGGCGACACCGGGAACCGGCGCTCCGAACGGTGCGAACGGGTGGGCGGGGCCGCCGGACGGGTGGCGCGGCGCCCCCGCGCGCCCGGGGACCGGACCGCCCGGCCGCCGAGCCGCCGGACTCCGGTCACGGCCGTGGCTGTGCGCACCACGGGTGACGGGACGCTGACCCATCCGAGTATTCGTCCGACAATCGGCCCGACCTGCCGTGACCTGCGGTTCCGTCCACCGCGCGGGTCGTTTTCCCGGCGTGTCGCCTCACTGGGGTGGCGGAGTGCCGAAGTGCAGGAAACGCCCCAAGTTGTGATGGTTCGTCATGGAAGGCGTACTCGTCGAATCTCCCGGAGCACCGCTTTGGGGCGTCTTCCACTGGAGGTTCAACCATGCGTGCTGCACGCACTCTGGCGGTGGCCGCCACCGCGTTCGCGGCGGTCGGGCTCGCGGCCCCCCTCGCCGCCGCCACCAACGGGCCGAGCAACGTCCAAGTCAACCCGTACGACGTCCACGCGGGTTCGACGATCACGATCACCGCCAAGGGCTGCGGCCACGGCGGCAAGGTGACGTCCAACGCGTTCCCGGAGACCAACCTGTCGGTGAACTCCAACGGGCTCTCCAGCGCCATCGCCCGCGTCTACAACAACGCCACCCCGGGCAACTACAACCTGGCCGTCAAGTGCAGCGACAACTCCCGCGTGGTCACGCACCCCTTCCGCGTCCTCGC
>NZ_JAPSIW010000777.1 GCF_031178505.1 Streptomyces sp.
GAGACCGGCGCCCTCGACCTGGCCGCCGGTGCCGCAGAGGGCGTGGGAGAGGAACCAGCGCGCCCAGGGGCGGCCCTCCTCGTCGTCGGTGGCGTCGTGCGCGGCGAGGGCCTCGGCGATGCGGCGGGCGCGGTCGGTGCCGTCGCCGCCCATGACGGCGAGCCCCGTGCGCCAGATCTCCACGCGCGCCCGCAGGCGGGCGAGTCCGGGTGCGTCGGCGCCGGGCGCGCGGAGCGCGGCGGTCGCGGACCGCAGCCCCTCGCCGAGCCGCCCGCGCAGCACCCAGTACCAGGCGAGCGCGTCCACGAGCCGCAGCGCCGCCCCCGCCTGCGGGGTGGCGTGCGGCCGGGCGGTCGCGGCGAACGACGCGCCGAGAGCGGTGAGCGACGGATCGGACGCGGCGTGCCCGGGGGCGGGCGGCGCCCCCGCAGGTCCCGTACCGCCTCCGTCACGGACACCCGCCGCGGGGCCGCCGTCGTCCAGGTCGAGGGCCCGGTCGAGCGCGGCCCTGAGGTTGGGGGTCTCCGCGTCGAGGCGGGCGAGCCAGCGGCGCTGGGCGGGGCCGCGCAGGGCGGAGCGGGCCGACTCGGCGAGGCGCGTGTAGTGGGCCAGGTGGCGGGCGCGGACCGGCTCCCACTCTCCCGCGTCGCGCAGCCGCTCCAGGCAGTACGCGGCCACGGATTCGAGGAGCCGGTAACGGGGCCCGTCCTGGCCGTCGACGGTGACCACGAGCGAGCGGTCGACGAGGCGCGCGAGGAGCCCGAGGACGTCCTCCGGGGCCACGCCGTCGCCCGCGCAGACCTCCTCGGCCGCGGTCAGGGTGCAGCCCTCGGCGTGGACGGCGAGACGGCGCAGGACGGTCCGCTCCGGGGCGCCGAGCAGATCCCAGCTCCAGTCGATGACGGCCCGGAGGGTCTGCTGCCGGACGGGGGCGCCGCGCGGGCCCGCGTCGAGCAGGCGGAACCGGTCGTCGAGCCGTTCGAGGAGCCCGTGCACCCCGAGGGCGCGGACGCGGGTCGCGGCCAGTTCCAGGGCGAGCGGGATGCCGTCGAGGCGGCGGCACACGGCCCGTACGGCCTCCAGGGCCTCGTCGTCGAGGGTGAGGCCGGGCGCCGAGGCCGTGGCCCGGGCGACGAAGAGTTCGGCCGCGCCCTCCGGGTCGAGGGGCTCGACCGCCCACAGCGTCTCTCCGGCGAGGGCCAGCGGTTCCTGACTGGTCGTGAGGACGGTGAGGCCGGGGGCGGTGCGCAGGAGCTGTTCGGCGAGGGAGGCGGCTGCGTCGACGACGTGCTCGCAGTTGTCCAGGACGAGCAGGACGCGACGGCCGTGCAGCACCTCGGCGAGCCGCTCGGCGGTGGTGGGCGGGCGCCCCTCGCCCCGGAGCAGGCCCCAGGCTCCGCCGTCGCGGAGTTCGAGCGCGGCGGCGACGACCTCGGCGAGTTCGCCGCCCGCACCGGCGAACTCGACGAGCCACACCCCGTCCGGGAAGTCCTCGCGCAGCCGCGCGGCCGCCTCCACGGCGAGCCTGGTCTTGCCGACGCCGCCGGGTCCGGTGAGCGTGACGAGCCGCCGCTCCCGCAGCAGCGCCCGTACCTCCTCCACGGCCTTCTCGCGCCCCACGATCCCGGTCAGGGGTGCGGGGAGGCTGCCGCGAGGCCCCGGCCCGCGCGCCTCGGCCGGCCGAGCGGGTGACGGAAGGGGCGGCCGGACGAGCGGGGCGGGTGACCGCGCGGCCGACGGCGGAACCGGTCCGGACACCGGAGCAGCGCCGGACACCGCCACCGGCGCGGAGAGTTCCGGGTCCTGGCGGAGCAGCGCCGTGTGCAGGGCGGCGAGTTCGGGGCTCGGGTCGAGACCCAGCTCCCCGGCGAGGAGGGCTCGCAGTTCCTCGTACCCGGCGAGCGCCTCGCTCTGGCGTCCGGCCCGGTACAGCGCCCGGAGGTGTACGGCCCTGAGCCGTTCCCGCAGCGGATGAAGGGTGACGAGCTCCGTCAACTCCGCGACGACGGCGTCCACTTCACCCAGCGCCAGGCGCGCCTGGGCGAGCATCTCGCGGGCGGCGAGCCGCTCCTCCTCCCACCGGTCCGCCGCGGCCCGCGCGAAGGTCCGGTCCGCGAAGTCCGCGAACGCCGGTCCGCGCCACAGTCCGAGCGCCTCGGTGAGGATCCGGACCCGCTCGCGCGGATCAGCGGCGGCCCGGGCGCGGGCCGTGAGTTCCGCGAACAGGTGGGCGTCCAGGGCCCCTTGGGGTACGGCGAGGAGGTATCCGGGGGCCCGGTGCACGACGAGCTCCCGGCCACCGGGCTCCGCCTCCTCCAGGGCGCGGCGCAGCTGGGACACCTTGGCCTGGAGGGCCCGCGGGGGGTTGCCGGGCGGTTCGTCGCCCCACAGCGCGTCCACGAGCCGGTGGACGGCGGCCGGCCGGCCCGCGTCGGCCAGCAGGGCGGCGAGCAGGGTGCGCACCTTGCGCTCGGGGACCCGTACCGCCCGGCCGTCGTCGGTCCGCGCGACTGTCTCCCCCAGCACCCCGAATCGCATGCGCCCACCGTAACCCGGCCCGAACAGCCCCGGCCGGGACCCGAACACGGCCCGAACCGGACCCGAACACCCACCCCGCAGAGTCGTTCCCGTCAGCACGGAACACAGCCAGGGAGTACGACGATGAGCAGCACGACGGCCGGCCGCACGACCACGCACCACACGGCCACGAACGACAGGCCGCTGTCCGGCAGGACCGCCCTCGTCACGGGAGCGAGCCGGGGCATCGGCCGGGCGATCGCCCTCCGGCTCGCCGCCGACGGCGCCCGGGTCGGCGTCCACTACGCGAGCAACGAGACGGCGGCGAAGGAGACGGTCGCCGCGATCGAGGCGGCGGGGGGCAGCGCCTTCGCCCTCCGGACCGAGCTCGGCGTCCCGGGCGACGCCGAGTCCCTGTGGCGGGCCTTCGACACACACGCGGACGGTGTGGACGTCCTCGTCAACAACGCCGGCATCGCCGGCCCCGGCCTGATCCACGAGGTCGACGAGGCGGACTACGACCGGGTCTTCGCGGTCAACGCCAAGGCGCCGTTCTTCATCATCCAGAAGGGCCTGGAGCGGCTGCGGGACGGCGGCAGGATCGTCAACATCTCCTCCGGCGTCACCAAGGTCGCCTTCCCCGGCATGACCTCGTACGCGGCGTCGAAGGGCGCCGTCGACGTCCTGACGCTCACGCTCGCGCAGAC
>NZ_JAPSIW010000778.1 GCF_031178505.1 Streptomyces sp.
CGATCCCAGGGGGTGTCGGTTGTTCCGCGGTGTGCTCGTCGGGCCTCTGGGGGTGAGACGGAACGAGACGGGGTGCGAGGGGCGGTGCGCCCCGGTGCGGCGTCGCCGCCGCACCGGGGCCGTCCGGGGCCGGTCGGCCCCGGTGCGGTCACTGCTGGGCGAGGACGAGCTTGGTGCCGCTCAGCGACTTGGACACGTTCTCGCCGTCGCTGCCGGTGGTCATGTCCCCGTTCCAGGTGAACGAGGCGACAGCCGTCACGGTGTCCCCGTTGTCGTCCGCGGTGATCGGGAACGCGTCCTTGACCGACTTGTCTCCGCTGGTCAGGGTCACGTCGTAGGACACGTAGCCGGCCCGCTCCAGTGCGGCGATCTCCTGCTGCAGCTGTGCCGGGAGCTCGAGCTTCAGGGACCCTCGCAGGTTGTCGCCCTCCGCGATGACCTTGGTCGAGGCGTGGAGCGCGATGGTATCGCCGGGGACGATCTGGTACTTGGCCGGGTCGATGGTGGTTCCGGCACCGTCCTTCCAGGCCACCGTGGTGCCGGCCATGGAGAGCTCACCCGCGGTGATGATGTCCTGCGAGGCGATGGCCTCCGAGTCGGACCACTTGGAGAAGGTGCCGCCGCCGGCGGCGAGGAGGCCGACGGCCACGGCGCCGGCCAGGGCGGCCTTGCCGGCGCGCCGGCTCCTGCCGGTCTGCGCGGTGGACTCGGACAGGGGGGTCTGCGCTGCAGTGTTCATGGTTCCGCCTTCGAGCGAGAGAGGGGTGAGAGGAGAGGCCGCGCGGGATCGGTGCGCGGGTGGTGCCGGGCATCCGGTGGGGTGTCCGCGGAGGCGGCGTGCACCCGGTCCCCCCGGATCACGGGGGACGGGGTGCCCGCTGCGACGGCCGCGCCTCGGCGCGCCGGCCCGTGGAACCGCAGTGGATCGCCCGGGGGATCCGCCGGCAGCCCTGCCGCCGAATTCCCTTGACACGTCAACTCTAGACAAAAGTCTATGAATAAGAACAGAACTTGCCTGTCCCCACTTCGCCCGACGTTACTGTCCGGTAATGCCACCGCTTCGGCGCCTGCGGGCCGCGCCCATAGGATGCCGGGGGAGGGCTCCCACCCGGTGGAGCCGGGACCGGAGGACCGCCATGACCCGAGCTTCCCAGCGGCGCCGCGTGCACCGGTACACCGCCCACGGCGGCGGGACCGGGCGCGCGGACACCCTGGCCGGCGAGGAGCCCCTGGAGATCCGGCTCGACGGCAGGCCGTTCACCGTCACGATGCGCACCCCGGGTCACGACTTCGACCTCGTGGCCGGGTTCCTCGTCTCCGAGGGCGTGGTGCGGACTCCGGCCGAGATCGTGCAGATGGACTACCGCAGCGGCGTCGGCCCGGACGGGCAGCGGACCTACAACGTGGTGGAGGTGCGGCTCGCGCCGGGGGTCGCCCTGCCGGACACCTCCATGGAGCGGCACGTCTACACGTCGTCGTCGTGCGGGGTCTGCGGCACGGCGTCCATCGAGGCCGTCACCAAGGTCTCCTCGTTCAACCCCGCCGCGGACCGGACCGGGCTCCCCGTGCCCGCGCTGCTCGCCCTGCCGGACCGGCTGCGCACCGGGCAGAAGCTGTTCGCCACGACCGGCGGCGTCCACGCCGCGGGGCTCTTCCGCTTCCCGGACGGTCCCGACGGCGGCGGTGCCCGCGAGCCCGAGCTGCTGTGCGTGCGGGAGGACGTGGGGCGGCACAACGCCGTGGACAAGGTCGTGGGCTGGGCCCTGCGCGAGAACCTCCTGCCCCTGGGCTCCACCGTGCTGCAGGTCTCGGGCCGCGCCTCGTTCGAGCTGGTGCAGAAGGCGTACATGGCCGGCGTCCCGGCGCTCGCGGCCGTCTCGGCGCCCTCGGCCCTCGCCGTGGACCTCGCGGAGCAGACGGGCGTCACCCTGCTCGGCTTCAGCCGCGGCACCTCCTTCAACGCCTACGCGCACCGGGAGCGCCTCGTCCCCTGAGCGGGCGGGGGAGCGCCCAGCCGCTGGCTACGATGGGGTCATGAAGCCCTTCCTGCTGCTCGCCACCCGCGCCGAGGACGACGTCGCGGACGAGGAGTACGAGACCATCTGCCGCTTCAGCGGCCTGCAGGAGAGCCACCTCCACCGGGTCCGGCTGGAGGCCGGGCCCATGCCGCCGATCGACCTCGAGCGCTACTCCGGGGTCGTCATCGGCGGGTCCCCGTTCAACTCCTCCGACCCGCCGCAGCAGAAGTCCGAGGTGCAGCGGCGGGCCGAGTCCGAGATGCGGGACCTGCTCGACGAGGTCGTCGCCCGGGACTTCCCGTTCCTCGGCGCCTGCTACGGCGTCGGCACCCTCGGCACGCACCAGGGCGGGATCGTGGACCGCACCCGCGGCGAGGAGATCGGCGTCATCGAGGTCACCCTGACCGAGGAGGGGCTGCGGGACCCGCTGCTCCGGGAGTTCCCATCGGCGTTCCACGGGTTCGTGGGGCACAAGGAGGGCACGCGCACCCTGGCGCCCGCCGCCGTCCTGCTCGCGACCGGCGCGGACTGCCCCGTCCAGATGTTCCGGATCAAGCAGAACCTCTACGCGACCCAGTTCCACCCCGAGCTCGACGCCCCCGCCCTGCTCCGCCGGATCGAGGCGTACAAGGAGCACGGGTACTTCCCGCCGGCCGAGGCCGAGGACGTCAAGGACCGGATCCGCACGGGGCCGCCCGTGACCGAGCCCGAGAAGATCCTCGCCGCCTTCGTGGACCGCTACGCCCGCTGACGCGCCGAGGACGGGCCCGTCCCGTCCTCGCAGCACGACGCGGAGCGACTTCTCCGAGATCTGAGAGAGCGCTCTCTTGACGGTGTGAGCCACGGCACATACAGTCGAGGCACAGCAGAGAGAGCGCTCTCTCACGAGCAGCTCCTCTCCAGCCCTTCACACCAAGGAGTGACCGTGGGACACACGCGACTCAAGCGGACGACAGCCCTGACGGGTGCGGCGGCACTGGCAGCCGTCGCCACGGGGTGCGGCGGGGGCGGAGGCGAGCCGGCCAGCGCCGACAACCCCGTCGAGCTCACCGTCACCACCTTCGGGACCTTCGGCTACGACGACCTCTACGGCGAGTACGAGGAGCTGAACCCGGGCGTGACCATCAAGGCCACGAACATCGACCGCGGCTCGAACGCGCGCACGGACGCCTTCACCAAGATCGCCGCCGGGTC
>NZ_JAPSIW010000117.1 GCF_031178505.1 Streptomyces sp.
GAGGCGGGTGACGAGTCCCTCGGCCTCCAGCGCCTCCCAGACGGGCACGGCGGGCGGCCCGGCGCCGAGGAGGGTGACGAGTTCCTCGCGGGCCTCGGCGGGCCACGGCACGGGGAGCGGGCCGGCGGTGGCGGCGAGGTGGCGTACGGCGTGCGGGGAGAGCGGCAGTCCGGACTGGGCGGCCGCGGCGGCGGCGCGCAGCGGCAGCACCGGGTCGCGTTCGGGGCGGGCGGTGCGGGCGAGGACGGCCTCGCCGTCCATCTCGACGACGCCCTCGGCGAGGGGGGTGCGTTCGGCGGGCGGTTTCCCGGCCGTGGAGCGGCCGCCGAAGACGGCCCGGAGGCGGGGGCGGGCGGTGCGTGCCTTGAGGACCCGGCCGACCGCGCGCCAGGTGACGTCGGAGGCGTACGCGATGGTGCCGGCGGCCTCGTACACCTCGCGGAGCAGGGTGTCGGCGTCGAGGAGGCCGAGGGTGCGGGCGACGGCGTCCTGTTCCTGGAGGGCGAGCCGGTCGGTGGCGCGGCCGGTGGCGAGGTGGAGGGCGTCGCGGGCGTCGAGGAGGCGGCGGCGGGCGGCGTCGAGGCCGTCGCGGGGGGCGTCGGCGAGCCAGGAGGCGGCGACGGCGCGGAGGGCCTGGGCGTCGCGCAGGCCGCCGCGGGCCTCCTTGAGGTCGGGTTCGAGGAGGAAGCGGAGTTCGCCGGAGCGTTCGGCGCGTTCGCGGCAGAGCGTGGCGAGTTCCGGCAGGCGGCGGGTGGCCTGGTCGCGCCAGTCGGCGAGGACGGTGGTGCGCAGGGCGGTGACGAGCGCGGTGTCGCCGGCGAGGGGGCGCGCGTCGAGGAGGCCGAGGTGGACCTTGAGGTCGCCGGCGGCGGTGGCGCGGGCCTCGGCGGGGGTGCGGACGGAGTGGTCGAGGGCGATGCCGAGGTCCCAGACGGGGTACCAGACGCGGTCGGCGAGGGCGGCGACGGCGGCCTTGTCGGCGGTGCCGTCGTGGAGCAGGAGGAGATCGAGGTCGCTGCGCGGGGAGAGTTCCCCGCGGCCGTACCCGCCGACCGCGACGAGGGCGGTGCCGGGGGGCGGGGCGGCGGCGGCGAAGAGGCCGGTGAGCCAGTCGTCGGTGAGGCGGGCGAGCGCCGCGCGGCGCGGCGGGCCCGGCCGCTCCTTCTCCGAGAGGAGGAGTTGCCGGGCCGCCGCGTACCGGCCGGGTCCCGGGTCGTCGGTCTGCGTGCGCGTGTCGGGGTTCGTCACCCGGCGGCTCCCGTCCGTGTGTGCCGTGCCTCGGTCCAGGCGGTGCGGCGGCCCCGTGCGGTGGCTCCGCCGCGGTGCGGCGGTCCCGTGCCGTGGCCGGTCCCGTGCGGGGCGGTCCGCCCGCCCGCCCGTTTGTCGTGCGCGTGACCGCGCGAGGGGTGCGCGTGCGCCCTACAGGGCGTCGGGTCCGCGTTCGCCGGTGCGGACGCGGACGGCCGTGTCGACCGGGACGCTCCACACCTTGCCGTCTCCGATCTTGCCGGTGCGCGCGGCCTTCACGACGACCTCGATGAGCTGTTCGGCGTCCTCGTCCTCCACCAGGACCTCGATACGGATCTTGGGGACGAGGTCGACGGTGTACTCGGCGCCGCGGTAGACCTCGGTGTGGCCGCGCTGGCGTCCGTATCCGCTGGCCTCGGTGACGGTGAGGCCGTGGACCCCGAAGGCCTGGAGGGCCTCCTTGATCTCGTCCAGCCGGTGCGGCTTGACGACCGCGGTGATGAGCTTCATGCGTCCACCTTCTTGTTCTGCGTGACGGCCGGGGCGGGTGCGGCGGTGGCGGTGGTGCGCGGGGCGGTGCCGCCGCCCGCGCCGCTGAAGTCGTAGGCGGTCTCGGCGTGCTCGACCTGGTCGATGCCGGAGACCTCGTCGTCCTCGCTGACCCGCATCCCCATCGTCCTGTCGATGACGAGGGCGAGGACGGCGGAGACGATCAGGGAGTAGGCGAGGACGGCGAGGACGCCGACGGCCTGCTTGCCGAGCTGTTCGAAGCCGCCACCGTAGAAGAGGCCCTTGGCGTCGGACTGGACGCCGCCGGTGGCGAAGAAGCCGACGAGGAGGGAGCCGATGACGCCGCCGACGAGGTGGACGCCGATGACGTCGAGGGAGTCGTCGTAGCCGAGCTTGTACTTGAGGCCGACGGCCATGGCGCAGACCAGGCCGGCGACGGCGCCGATGGCGATCGCGCCGAGCGGGGAGCAGGAGCCGCCCGCGGGGGTGATGGCGACGAGGCCGGCGACGGCGCCGGAGGCGGCGCCGAGGGTGGTGAAGGCGCCGTGGCGGAGCTTCTCGTAGGCGAGCCAGGCGAGCATGGCGGCGGCGGTGGCGACCTGGGTGTTGACGAACATGACGGCGCCGACGCCGTCGTCGTTGCCGAGCCAGGAGCCGGCGTTGAAGCCGAACCAGCCGAACCAGAGCAGGCCGGCGCCGAGCATGACGAGCGGCAGGCTGTGCGGGCGCATCGGGTCCTTCTTGAAGCCGACGCGCTTGCCGATGACGAGGATGACGCCGAGGGCGGCGGCGCCCGCGTTGATGTGGACGGCGGTGCCGCCGGCGAAGTCGATGACGCCCATCTCGAACAGCCAGCCGCCGGCGCCCCAGACCCAGTGGGCGACGGGGAAGTAGACGACGGTGGCCCAGAGGGCGACGAAGAGGGCCCAGGCGGTGAACTTGACCCGGTCGGCGAGGGCGCCGCTGATGAGCGCCGGGGTGAGGACGGCGAACATCAGCTGGAAGACGGCGAAGACGTAGACCGGGATGGTGTAGCCGTCCCAGAGTTCGGTGACGCCGATGCCGCTGAGGCCGAGGTACTCCGGGGACCAGCCGATGACGGAGCCGATGTCGGTGCCGAAGGCGATGCCGAAGCCGTAGAGCACCCACAGGACGGTGACGATCCCGAGGCTGATGAAGCTCATCATCAGCATGTTCAGGGTGGATTTGACGCGGACCATGCCTCCGTAGAAGAAGGCGAGCGCCGGGGTCATCAGCATGACCAGGGCGGAGCAGATGAGCATGAACCCGGTGTTGGCGGCGGACAGCGCGGGGGCGTCCGCTGCCAGGGTCGTGACGGCTGGTGCCATCGGCGTCTCCTCGTCGTCGGGGCGGCCTGTGCGGGGCGGGGCCGGGGGGCGGCCGGCCGTGAGGGTGGCCGGTTATGGGCCCTGAGGTTGGCGCAGCGCGGTTTCGGCCGATGCCACCCGATGTTTCGGAGCGGTGACGAAGGGGTGGGGCGTGTTACGCGGCCGTGAACGCCTGGGTCACGGCGAGGTCACGGGCGTACCCTGCGCGCGGCAGGCCGGTGCGGGACGTCCGGCGGGGTCGTACGGCGGCTCTCGTACGGGGGCGGGGCGGCCGGATCCGGCGGCACCGGGCGCGGGGGCGGCGCCTGCCGATGCGCGTCCCCGTACCCGGGACGCGGACCGGCCGCGCCCTGGTCCGTGTGTCCTGTGCGGCGGGGGAGCCGAGTCGGGCAGTACGGGACGCGGGGCGCGGCCGGGGTCGGTGGGGCTCGCGGGGAGCGGGGTCAGACCGCTTCGGCGGCCTCGGGCAGGAGCTGGGTGAGGCGGTCGGTGAGCTGGACGACTTCGGCGACGTCGCCGAAGTCGCGCGCGGCGGTGTCCACGGTCTTGCGGAGCCGGTTGTTGACCCGCTCGGAGCGGATGCTCTTGGCGACGCCGAGGGCCTTCTCGGCGAGGACCACGGACTGCTCGGGCTCGCGCTTGAGGAGGTGGACGGTGGCCATGCCGATGAGGTTGAGGGCGTAGGACCGCTGGTGGCCGGGGTCCTTCTCGAAGAGTTCGACGGCCCGCTCCATCACGGGTTCCGCGAGGGAGGCGTACGTCGGGGAGCGCCCGGCGACGTAGGCGAGGTCGCGGTAGGAGTGGGAGTTCTCGCCGTTGAGCTCCGCCTCGGTGAAGAAGGCGATCCAGTCGGGCTCCGGTTCGCCGTCGAGGCCCACGTCGGCGAAGGTGTCCTCGGCCATGCGGACGGCCCGCTTGCACTTGGACGGCTGGCCCATGTTGGCGTAGGCGCGTGCCTCCATCGCGTACAGCATGGCCTGGGTGCGGGGGGTGGCGCAGTCACGGCTGCCGTACTGGGCGAGGTGGATGAGTTCGAGGGCGTCGTCGGGCCTGCCGAGGTGGATCATCTGGCGGCTCATGGAGGAGAGGATGTACGAGCCGAGGGGCTTGTCGCCGGCTTCCTTGGCGGCGTGCAGGGCGAGCACGAAGTACTTCTGGGCGGTGGGCTGGAGACCCACGTCGTAGCTCATCCAGCCGGCGAGTTCGGCGAGTTCGGCGGCGCAGCGGAAGAGGCGCCGGGCGGTGGCGGCCGGCTGGGGTTCCTGGAGGAGGTCGGTGACCTCGTGGAGCTGTCCGACGACGGCCTTGCGGCGCAGTCCGCCGCCGCACTGGGCGTCCCAGGTGCGGAACATGGCGGTGGTGGACTCGAGCAGGTCGAGTTCGATGTCGGAGAGCCGGTGGGGCCGGTGCGCGTCGGGCGCGGGCGCGGGGCGGCCGGGGTCGCCCGCCGGGGTGGGGACGAGCCAGCGCTGCATGGGCTCGATGAGGGCCGGGCCGGCGGCGAGCGAGAGCGAGGAACCGAGGAAGCCGCGGCGGGCGAGCATGAGGTCGCTGCGGGAGAACTCGCTGAGCAGGGCGACGGTCTGGGGGCCGGCCCAGGGCAGGTCGACGCCGGAGACGGACGGGGACTGGTGGGCGGTGCGCAGCCCGAGGTCCTCGACGGCGACGACCGAGCCGAAGCGTTCGGAGAAGAGTTCGGACAGGATGCGCGGGATGGGTTCGCGGGGCTGTTCGCCGTCGAGCCAGCGGCGCACGCGGGAGGTGTCGGTGGAGATGTGGTGGGCGCCCATCTGGCGGGCCCTGCGGTTGACCTGACGCGCCAGTTCGCCCTTCGACCAGCCGCTGCGCACGAACCAGGAGCCCAGCCGCTCGTTCGGGCGCTTGCCGGCAGTCGTACCGTCCGCGCCGTTGCCGCCCACGGGAACGCCCCCATCCACTTGATCGTCTGTCATGCGAAGCCTTACCAGAATGCCGCGTCCCACGGCATCCGTCCGGCGTTCTCACTCCTTCGGGCGGGAAACCGGCTTGCCTCCGGCATACCCGCCTCGCACGCGCCTTCCTGCCTCCGAGTACCGAAAGTAATCCTACGATCACCCCTCCAGTGAGGCCGTGCCAAGAAACGCCACCATTCGCCACCCCTTCGAATGAACTCGCCGGGCGGGTAAAGCGATTCACTTGACATGCGACGAACCGGAGTCGGCGGACAGGAGCGCGCCGAGGCGCGTGTCGTGGTCCGCACCACCCCGTACGCGCCGCCGCGCCGTCTTCGAAGCGACAGAGGGTGACGGCCCGTGACGGGTGCGCTCCGGGTCGTAACCACCGGCGCTTTGGACCCGTTGGAGGGGGCATGGGCTTCACGATCGGCGGCATCCGCGAGATGCGGACCGGCTCACGCCGCCGCGTACGCACCTCGGAGTGCACAGCGGTGGCCGAGTACACCGGACTCTGGGGCTGGGACGTCGTTCCCGGCGCGCGGGCGTCCTCCGGCCGGTGCTCCTGCGGCGACGGGGACTGCACGGCTCCGGGGGCGCACCCGCTGTCCTTCGCCGAGCCGGTGCCGGCCGGCGCGGCGCTGGAGGACGCGACCAAGGCGTGGTCCGCGTACCCGGGGGCGGCGCTGATGCTGCCGGTCGGGCGGGCCTTCGACGTGATCGAGGTCGCGGAGGCGGCGGGGCGGCGGGCGCTGGTGCGCCTGGAGCGCATGGGGCTGCCGCTGGGGCCGGTCTGCGCGACCCCCACGGGACGGGCCCAGTTCTTCGTGGCGCCGGGGGCGGCGGCCGAGCTGCCGCGCCTGCTGTACCGGATGGGCTGGGACGACGCGGAGCTGGACCTGCACGGGCTGGGTCCGGGGCGGTACATCACCGCTCCCCCGTCGGACCGGGGCGGGCTCGGTCCGGTGCGCTGGCTGCGGCCGCCGACGCTGGACACGGCCGGTGCGCCGCCGCAGGCGCGGCTGCTGCTCGGCACCCTGGCGTACATCTGCCACCGCACCCACCGCTGAGCACGGCCGGCGCTCCCGGGGACGGACCTGGAAGGGCCCCCGCCACGACGTGGCGGGGGCCCTTTCGCGCGAGTCCTTCGCGGTCCTCTCGGAGCGGCCCTCCGGCGCGGGCCCTTCCCGTGGCTCGGCCCGGGGGCGCGCCCCCGGGCCGGTCGCCGGTGTCAGTCCCCGATCAGGGCGTCGACGAAGGCGCCCGGCTCGAAGGGGGCCAGGTCGTCCGCGCCCTCCCCCAGGCCGACCAGCTTGACCGGGACGCCCAGCTCGCGCTGGACGGCGATGACGATGCCGCCCTTGGCGGTGCCGTCGAGCTTGGTCAGGACGATGCCGGTGATGTCGACGACCTCGGCGAAGACGCGGGCCTGGATGAGGCCGTTCTGGCCGGTGGTGGCGTCGAGGACGAGGAGGACCTCGTCGAGCGGGCCGTGCTTCTCGACGACGCGCTTGACCTTGCCGAGCTCGTCCATGAGACCGGTCTTGGTGTGGAGGCGGCCGGCGGTGTCGATGAGGACGACGTCGGCCTTCTCCGCGATGCCCTCCTTGACCGCGTCGTACGCGATGGAGGCCGGGTCGCCGCCCTCGGGGCCGCGGATGGTGCGGGCGCCGACGCGCTCGCCCCAGGTCTGGAGCTGGTCGGCCGCGGCGGCGCGGAAGGTGTCGGCGGCGCCGAGGACGACGGACTTGCCGTCGGCGACGAGGACGCGGGCGAGCTTGCCGGTGGTGGTGGTCTTGCCGGTGCCGTTGACGCCGACGACCATCACGACACCGGGGACGTCCGCGGCGCTCTCGGTGTGCACGGTCCGGTCGAGGTCGGGGCCGAGGAGCGTGATCAGCTCCTCGCGCAGCAGGCCGCGCAGCTCCTCCGGGGTGCGGGTGCCGAGCACCTTGACGCGCGCGCGCAGGCGCTCGACCAGTTCCTGGGTGGGGGCGACGCCGACGTCGGCGGTCAGCAGGGTCTCCTCGATCTCCTCCCAGGTGTCCTCGTCCAGGTGCTCGCGCGACAGCAGCGTGAGCAGTCCCTTGCCGAGCGAGTTCTGGGAGCGGGCGAGGCGGGCCCGGAGCCGTACGAGACGGCCGGCGGTGGGTTCGGGGACCTCGATCTCGGGAGCCGGGGGCTCGGCGACGACGGGGTCCTCGACGGCGGCCGGCGTCTCGACGGCCTCCTCGGCGGTGGGAAGGCCGACCTCCTCGACGGTGCGGCGCGGTTCTTCCCGCGGCGTCTCCGCCTCGTCGCCGACGTGCGGCTCGGCGGGCGGAGCGGTGAGGGGCGGCGTGGTGGACGGCGGCTCGGCCGGCGGCAGCTGCTTCTTCTTGCGGCCGCTGATCACGAGCCCGCTGGTCACGGCGACCGCGACCACGGCGATGACGACGGCAAGGATGAGGATTTCGATTCCCATAACCTGTCCAGTATCGGCCACGACGGCCTCTTCGGCGGAGCACGTACGCTGGGTGGGTTCCCCCCACCTCTGCACGGAGTACCCCCATGCCCCACGCCTCCGACGCCGAAGGCGCCTCCACCGACAAGGCCCTGGAGACCCGCGGTCTCGAACCGGTCCCCGACGACGAGCGCACCGGCCGGGTCCGCGGACTCTTCCCGACCTGGGTCGCGGCCAACATCAGTGTGCTGCTGCTCACGATGGGTGCCGGCCTGATCGTCTTCAACGGCCTGAACTTCTGGCAGGTGCTGGTCGTGGCCGCCGCCGCGCCCGTCCTGTCGTACGGGATCGTCGGCCTCATCTCGATCGCCGGAAAGCGCGGTGGAGCCCCCGGCATGGCGCTGTCGCGGGCCGTGTTCGGTCAGCGCGGAAACCTTTTTCCCGGAGCGCTGATCTGGGTGGCCCGCTGGGGCTGGGAGACGATCAACGCGGTGACCGGCGCCTACGCGGTGCTGACCGTCCTGGACCTGCTGTTCGGTGTGAAGTCCAACACCTTCCTCATCGTGGTGACCCTGCTGGCCTTTGTCACCTGCACCTTCCTCGTCTCGGGCCTGGGCATCAACGCGCTGCGGGTGTGCAGCACCTGGTCGACGTACCTCTTCGGCGCGTTCTCCGTGCTGGTCCTGGTGCACCTGGTGGCGAACACCGACTGGGCGGCGGTCTTCGACAAGCCGGCCGGTTCGACGGCGATGATGATCGCGGGCATCGGCACGATCGCGGCCGGCGGCATCAGCTGGGTGCCCTCCGGCCCCGACTTCACCCGCTACCTGCCCCGGACGGCGTCCTCGAAGGCGATGGTCGCCTCGACGGTCGGCGGCGCCGGGATCGTGGTGCTGCCGATGGTGCTGATGGGCGCGGTGATGGCGGTCGCCACGCCGGACCTGGCCTCGGCGCAGGATCCGGTCTCCTTCATCGGCGAGCTGCTGCCGGCCTGGATCTCGGTGCCGTACCTGCTGATCGCCCTGATCGGCATGCTGCTGATCAACTCGATGTCGATGTACTCGGCCGGGTTCACGGCGCAGACGCTCGGCATCAAGGTGTCGCGGGCGGCGGCGGTGAGTGTGAACGCGGTGATCAGCCTCGTCTTCGGCTTCCTGCTGATGGTGGTGGCGACCAGCTTCATCGGCTCGTTCATCTCCTTCCTCACGCTGCTCGCGGTGGCCTTCTCGGCGTGGATCGGCGTCTTCGGCGTGGACATGCTGCGCCGGAGGTCGTACGACGCGGAGGCGCTGATGGACACGGGGCGGACCAGTGGCTACTGGTACCGGGGCGGTTTCGCCTGGCAGGCGATGACGGCCTGGGGCGTGGCGCTGCTGGTCGGGCTGCTGTTCACGAAGGTCGACTGGTTCTCCGGTCCGCTGGCCTCGTCGTGGATCGGCGAGAACGGTCTGGGCTGGGCGGCGACGATCGTGGTGGCCGGTGCGCTGTACGCGGTGCTGCCCAGGACGGTCGCCGGGGAGCCGGCCGCGGTGGAGGAGTCCACCGGCGAGCGCGCGGCCGCGTCCGTCTGACGGCGGGCGGCGGTGACCGCCGGTGGCATGACACTGCCCCGGTCCGTGGTGTGAACCGCGGGCCGGGGCAGTCGTCGTGAGGAGAGGGGCAGCGGGGTTTAGCCCATCTCCTCCAACGCCTTGCCCTTGGTCTCCTTGACGTACCGGAGCACGAAGGGGATCGAGAGCACGGCGAAGACCGTGTAGATGATGTAGGTGCCGGACAGGTTCCAGTCGGCGAGGGACGGGAAGCTGGCGGTGATGGCCCAGTTGGCGATCCACTGGGCGGAGGCGGCGACGCCGAGGGCGGCGGCGCGGATGCGGTTGGGGAACATCTCGCCGAGGAAGACCCAGACCACGACACCCCACGAGAGGGCGAAGAAGAGGACGAAGACGTGGGCGGCGACGAGCGCCACGACGCCCTGCGTCTCGGGGAGCTTGCCGTCGACGAGGTCGGCGGAGAAGGCCCAGGCCTCGAAGGCGAGGGCGATCGCCATGCCGGCGGAGCCGACGAGGGCGAGCGGCCTGCGGCCGACCCGGTCGACCAGGACCATCGCGATCACGGTGCCGACGATGTTGATGATCGACGTGGTGAACGAGTAGAAGAACGAGCCGGACGGGTCGATGCCCACGGACTGCCAGAGGGTCGCCGAGTAGTAGAAGGCGACGTTGATGCCGACGAGCTGCTGGAAGACGGAGAGGCCGATGCCGACCCAGACGATGGGCAGCAGCTTGAACCGGGCGCCGACCGCGAACAGGTCCCTGAAGGTGGACTTGTGCTCGCTGCGCATGGCCCGCTCGATCTCGGCGACGCGGCGGTCGAGGTCGACTCCGTGGCCCTCGACCTCGGCGAGGACCTCCTTGGCCCGGTCCTTGCGGCCGACGGAGATGAGGAAGCGCGGCGACTCGGGGATGGCGAAGGAGAGCAGCCCGTAGAGGAGGGCGGGGACGACCATCACGCCGAGCATCCACTGCCAGGCCTCCAGGCCGCCGATCTTGCCGCGCTGGTCGCCGTCGGCGAGCTGGAGGATGCCGTAGTTGACCAGCTGGGAGATGGCGATGCCGATGACGATCGCGGCCTGCTGGAAGGAGCCGAGACGGCCGCGGTAGGCGGCGGGGGCGACCTCGGCGATGTAGGCGGGGCCGATCACCGAGGCCATGCCGATGGCGAAGCCGCCGACGATCCGCCAGAAGGCGAGGTCCCAGAGGGCGAAGGGGAGCGCCGAGCCGACGGCGCTGACGGAGAAGAGGACGGCGGCGATCTGCATGCAGCGGATGCGGCCGATGCGGTCGGCGATGCGCCCGGCGGTGGCGGCGCCGATGGCGCAGCCGATGAGGGCGATCGCGATGACCTGCGCGAGGGTTCCGGAGCCTATGTCGTAGCGGTCACGGATGGCCTCGACCGCGCCGTTGATGACGGAGCTGTCGTAGCCGAAGAGGAAACCGCCCATCGCGGCCGAGGCCGTGATGAAGATGACGTGGCCGAGGTGGTCCGGATGGGCCGCCCGGCCTTCGGACGGCGGCGGCGTGGGCGCCTGCGCGGTGCTGGTCACATGGACTCCTCGGTGGGGGGATAGCCCTTCCAGTGGCGCACAACTTCACGCCGCCCACCACATGAAGGTAAAAGCAACGTTGCAGAGACTATGCCTTCAAGTTTCGAAGTCAAGAGGAGGTGCCCTACCAGTTTGGCGCAGCAGAAACGGGGTAGGCGTTCAAGTCTTGAAGAGGCGAGAGGCTCGGTGCTCAGCGGAGACGCTGGCTGATGACCTTCGACACGCCGTCGCCCTGCATGGACACGCCGTACAGCGCGTCGGCGATCTCCATCGTCCGCTTCTGGTGGGTGATCACGATCAGCTGCGAGGATTCCTGGAGCTCCCGCATGATCCCGATCAGCCGCTGGAGGTTGGTGTCGTCGAGCGCGGCCTCGACCTCGTCCATCACGTAGAACGGGCTGGGCCGGGCCTTGAAGATCGACACGAGGAGCGCCACGGCGGTCAGCGAGCGCTCGCCGCCGGAGAGCAGCGAGAGCCGCTTGACCTTCTTGCCCGGCGGGCGGGCCTCCACGTCGACGCCGGTGGTGAGCATGTTCTCCGGGTCGGTGAGGATCAGCCGGCCCTCGCCGCCGGGAAAGAGGCGCGCGAAGACCCCTTCGAACTCGCGGGCCGTGTCCCGGTACGCCTCGGTGAACACCTGCTCGACCCGCAGGTCGACCTCCTTCACGACCTGAAGCAGGTCGGCGCGGGTCTTCTTCAGGTCCTCCAGCTGCTCGGAGAGGAACTGGTGCCGGGCCTCCAGGGCGGCGAACTCCTCCAGGGCCAGCGGGTTGACCTTGCCGAGCTGCTGGTAGGCGCGCTCGGCGGTTCTCAGCCGCTTCTCCTGCTCCGAACGGTCGAACGGCCTCGGCCGGTTGCGCGGATGGCCGGGGTCCTCGGGCAAGGTCTCGCCGTCGGCGGGCGGGGACGGCGGGACGGGCTGGTCGGGGCCGTACTCGGCGGCCAGGGCCGTCGCCTCGACCCCGAAGTCCTCCAGGGCCTTCGCCTCCAGCTGCTCGATCCGCAGGCGCTTCTCGGCGCCCAGGACCTCGCCCCGGTGGACGGAGTCGGTGAGCTTGTCGAGCGCGGCCTTCAGCTCACGGCCCCGGGCGCGGGCCGTGGTGAGCTCCCGCTCGCGCTCGGCGCGCGCGGCGCGGGCCGCCTCGCGCTCCCGTTCCGCCCGGTCCAGCGAGGCCTCGGCGTGGGCGAGCAGCGTACGGGCCCCGGCGGCGACGGCACCGGCGACGCGGGCCTCGTGGCGCAGCCTGGCCCGGCGCCGCTCGGCGCGGGCGCGGGCCTCCCGCTCGGCCCGGGCGGCGCGGTCGAGGGAGTCGGCGCGTCCGGTGAGGGCCTTCACGCGCTCCTCGTGGGTGCGGACCTGGAGCCGGGCCTCCATCTCGGCCTGGCGTGCCTGGGAGCCGTCGGCGGCGAGCCGGTCGCGCACGGAGGTGTCGGGCTCCTCCTCCACGGGGGTCTCCTCGGCCACGAGGAGCCGTTCGGCCAGCTCCTCGGCCTCGGCGGTGGCGCGGTCCAGGGCCTCCTGGGCGCGGGTGACGGCGGCGGCCGTCCGCTCGGCCTCCCCGGCGGCGGCGCGGGCCTGTCCGGCGAGCCGGCCGAGGGCCTGGGCGACGGAGGACTTCTCCCGTTCGGCGGTCCGGCGGCGGGCGTCGAGCTCCTCGACGAGCGCCGTGGCGGCCCGGCGGCGCTCCTCGGCCGCGCGCACGGCGGCGGCCGACTCCTCGCAGCGGGCGGTGAGTTCGGCGAGTTCGGCGGCGGCCTCGTCGACGGCGGCCCGCACTTCGAGGAGGCTGGGCGCGGCGGCGGAGCCGCCCTGGGCGTAGTGGGCGCCGAGCAGGTCGCCCTCGGCGGTGACCGCGGTCAGGGCGGGGTGCGTACGGACGATGTCGACGGCCTCGTCGAGGGAGCCGACGACGACGGTCCGGTCGAGCAGCCGCCGCAGGGCGCCGAGGAGATCGTCGGGGCCGGTGACGAGCCGTACGGCGGGGACGGCGTGGCCGGGGAGCGCGGGCGCGCCGGACTCGTCGGCGGGGGCGGGCCGTT
>NZ_JAPSIW010000118.1 GCF_031178505.1 Streptomyces sp.
GACTCCAAGAACCCCACCGGCCCCCACTTCACCGTGGCGCCCGCCGCCTGGACGGAGTTCCTCGCCCGCCTGGCCTGAGTCGCGTCTGCGAGGATGCGTGTACCGGCCCTCCATCCGCACGCGGCGGGGCCGGTGCCGTACGACGCGAGGAGCGCAGACCAGATGAGCAGCAGCACGCCCGCCGGATACCTCTCCGGCCTCTTCTCCCTCGAAGGCCGCACCGCCCTGGTCACCGGCGGCAGTTCCGGTATCGGCAGGGCCATCGCCGGGGCGCTCGCCCGCGCCGGGGCGAGCGTGGTGGTCCTGGCCCGCAAGGAGGCCGAGCTCGTCGCGACCGTCGGGGAGCTGACGGCCGAGGGCTGCCGCGCCGACTGGGTCAGCGCGGACCTGAGCACCCGCGAGGGCATCAAGGCCGGGGCCGAGGCGGCCGCCGCCGTGTTCGGGGAGCCCGACATCCTCGTCAACTCGGCCGGGATCAACCTCCGTCCGCCCATGGGCGAGCTGGGCGACGAGGTCTGGGACACGACGATGACCGTGAACCTGGAGGCGCCGTTCCTCCTCGGCCGGCGCTTCGGCCCCGGCATGGCCGAGCGCGGCTTCGGCCGGATCATCCACATCACGTCTCAGCAGGCGCACCGCGCCTTCGTGCAGAGCGGTGCCTACGGCGTGTCCAAGGGCGCCCTGGAGTCCCTGGCGCGTTCCCAGGCCGAGGCCTGGTCCCCGTACGGCGTCACCGCCAACACCCTGGTGCCGGGATTCGTGATGACCGCGCTCAACCGGCGTCTCTCCTCCGACCCGGAGAAGGTGGCGGCCCTCGCGGCGCGCACCATGGTCGGCCGCAACGGGCTGGCAGAGGACTTCGCGGGCGCGGCCGTCTTCCTGGCGAGCGCCTCCTCGGCGTACGTCACGGGACAGTCGCTCTTCGTGGACGGCGGCTTCTCCGTCCACTGAAGAACCCGCTTGAGCGGCGCGGTTCCCCCCGATACGGTGCGCGGATGGCAACGATCAGGGAATTCCAGGTCACCTTCGACTGCGCGGAGCCCGCGCGCGTCGCTCGCTTCTGGTGCGAGGTGCTGGGGTACGTCATTCCGGCGTCGGCGGAGGGCGAGGAGTCGTGGTCGGCGGCCGTCGACCCCTCGGGCAAGGGCCCGCGGATCTACTTCCAGCGGGTTCCCGAGGGGAAGGTCGTGAAGAACAGGGTGCACCTCGACGTGCGGGCCGGCACCGGCCTCGTGGGCGCCGAGCGCCTCGCGACCCTGGAGGCCGAGTGCGCCCGCCTGACCAAGCTCGGCGCGGTCCACGTGCGCACCCTGTACGCCGACGAGGAGAACGAGTCCTGCATCGTGATGCAGGACGTCGAGGGCAACGAGTTCTGTCTCGACTGAGCGACGCGCCCGGGCCCTCTCCCACGGATCGTGTGACCGCTGAATCGTCGGCTCATCGCCATCGGCATGGGGCGGGGTGATCCCATCCATGAACGGCACCGGCCCCGCAGGTCGGCGGACCGGCGGGGCCTTCCTTCGGGGATTCGCCGTGCGGCGGGCTCCCCGGGCGTCAGAGCGGACGGACGGGAGTGAGCAGTGTCAGGTCTCCACCGGCCTTCTCGCTTCTCAGTTCGGGCCGCGACCGCAGGAGCGTCCGCGTGAGCGGGTCGCGTGCGAGGACCCGGTCCGGGAAGCCCGGTGTCCTGTCCCCGTCGTAGAGCACGGCCGAGTCCCAGTCGGCAGGGTCACTCGCACCCTGCCGGTCGACGATCACGGCGCGGGTCGGGACCGGCAGTGCCGTCGTCGCCGCGATGACGGCCGCCTCGACCGCTTCGGTCTGCTCGGGCGTGAGGCCGTCCAGCCACAGGGTCTGGATCTCGCAGCCGAGCGGTTCGTACAGGAACTCGTCGGTCACGTCGACGTCGGCGGAGAACCACCAGTTCACCGTGAGGGACGCGACACGCAGGCCCAGCAGGCGGCCCAGCTCCTCCCGGCTCATGGGGACACCGTCGCCCTCGACATCGAGCACCACGGCCGCGCCCCGCGCCGGGTGCGCGAGCGCGAGGCCGTGCGCCCCGAAGACCTCCGCCTGCTCGGCGAGGACCGGCGTGGCCGCCGACTCCCGGTACCACCGGATGAATCCGTCAGTCATGGCTAGCAGCTCGGCAGCGTGAAGATGTGGACATTCTCGTCTCCGAAGACCTTCTTGGCCTGCTTGATCGCCGACTCCGGAGTGTTGTCGGCCAGGTAGTAGACCGCCTTCACACCGTCCCTGTCGGCCGCGTACTTGTTGATCTTGAGGGCCTTTCCGAACTTGGCCGGATTGGCGGCCTTGGCGCCACCGCCGACGTAGATGTACTCGCCGTTCGGTCCGATGACGTCGAGACCGCTCGATCCCACATTGGGCATGACGATCTTGATGTCCTGGCCCTTGTCGTCCTTGGCCACCGTTCCGCCGACCAGCTTAGCGATGTACTCCTCGCGCTTGAGGCCGAGGTTCTCCGCGTCGCCGCCGCCGGACCTCGTCGCGAACGCAACGCGCGCGACGCCCGCCGACAGCGCGGAACTCCCCCCCGGACCGTTCTTCTTCTTGTCCGTCACGCACGCCGGAAGCTTCTTCCAGACGTCGTCGAGGATCTCCTCGCCCTTGTCGACGAGCTTCTTCGCCCGGGCCGATTTGTCGAGGAAGTCGTTGATGCCGAGGATGATCTTCCCGAGCTTCGGGAGCTTGCTGACCACCTTGACGGCCTTCGCCCAGGGCAGGTTGGTGACGATCGCCCACAGGCAGGTCGGAATGTCGGGGTCGTCCCAGCACTCCTTGATCTCCTCGGCGGCGAGTTCGACGAGCAGCTCGGCACCGTTGTTCATCAGGTAGTCGAGCAGGTCCTGCTGCGCGAGGGCCTTGGCGGCCTCGTACTCCGCGACGCTGATGCCCGCCGCTTCGAGCGCCTTGCGCTCGGCCTCCTCCAGGGAGTAGCCGTCCCCCTTCTCCTTGCTCCTGGCGGCCTCCTCGCGGGCCTTGCGCTCCTGCTCGCGCTGGTACTCCTCGGCCCGCTCGGCCGCCGCCTCGGCCTCCTTGGCGTAGGTACCGGCGTTCTTGGCGGCGGCCTCGGCCGAGGTGGCGTGCTTCTCGGCGGAGTCCGCGAGCTCGGCCGCGTCGGCGGCGTCCTTCTCCGCCCGGGCCGCCGCGCCCTGCGCGAGGCCGGCTTCCTTCTCGGCCAGGGTGGCGGCGCCGGCGGCGGCCGCCGCGTGGTTCTCCGCCTCGGCGGCGGCCCCCCGGGCCCGCTGCGCCTCCGCCTCGGCCCGGGTCGCCGCGGTGCGTGCCGCCGCCGCGTCCGCGAAGGCCTGGTCGGCGGCCTGGCGGGCGAGCTTCGCGTCGGCCTGCGCCTGGGCGTCGGCCTGGTGGGCCCGTGCCGCGGCGGCACGGGCCTTGGCGCCGTCGTCGGCGGCCTGAGCGGCGGACTTCGTCGCGGCCGCCGAGGAGCGCGCCGCGTCCGCGGAGGAACGGGCCGCTGCCGCCGCCGCCTTGAACGCGGGCGCCACCTGGGCGTTGGCGCGTGCGGCTGCGGCTTCGGCCGCCTCGGCGGCCTTGACCGCCTCGGTCGCCCGTGCCTCGGCCTTGGTGGCCTCTTCCTGGCCCATGGTCAGGGACGCCTGGGCGACCTCGGCGGCGAAGTCGGCGTTCACGTCCGCGCCGGTGAACGGCGCGGTGAGGAGGATCGCGGTGTTCGCCGGGTCGGCGATGCCGGCGGCGGTGGTGCGGGCGGACCCGGCGGCCTGCAGGGCGACCGTGGCCTGGAGGCGGGCCATCGCCGCTTCGCGGGTGGCGCCTTCGGCTTCGTCCCGGGTACGGTCGGCGGCCTGCAGGGCCTGGTTCGCGTGCACCGCGGCGAGCCCGGCCAACCGGGCCGCTTCGTGGGCGGCGACACCGGCGCGAGCCTCCTGCGCGGTGGCCTCGGCGGCCTTCGCGTCGGCCCGCTGCGCCGCAGCCCGGGTGGCGGCGGCCTCGGACTCGGCACGGTTCGCCGCCGCGTTCGCCGCGAAGGCCGCGGCTTCGGCCCGGTCGGCGGCGGCGTCGGCCCGCGCGGCGTGCGCGGTGGCCTCGGCGGCCGCCGCCCGCGCCCGCGCGGCCGCACCGGCCGCCTCGATGGCCGCCGAACGCGCGCGCACCGCGGCGTCGCCGGCCTGGTCAGCCGCGCCCCGGGCCGTACCGGCCGCCGTACCGGCGGCGTTCGCGGCCGAGCGCGCCTCGGTGGCCGCCGTGCGCGCAGCCTCCGCGTGCTCGGTGCCCTTCGCCTTGGCGGCCAGCGCCTCGGTCGCCTTCGCCCGGGCCTCCTCCGCCTTGTGGACGCGTTCGGCCGCCACCGCCCTGTTGCGGGCGTCGCGGGCCTTGGTCTCCTCGCCCCGGGCCAGCTCGTCGGATCTGGCGGCGATGCCCTCCTGTGTCTGTGCGGTGGCCCGCTTCTCCGCCGCCACGGCCGCGGCGGCCTGCGCGTCGGCCCGCTTCGCGGAGGCGGTCCGCGCCTCGGCCTCGGCACGCGCCCGTGCCTGGGCGGCCGCGTCACGTTCCCGTTCGGCCCGTGCCCGGGCGGCCGCGGCGAGGTCACGCTCGCGCTCGGCGATCACCCGCTGTTCGGCCGCGATCCTGGCCTGGCGCTGCGCCTCGATCCGCGCGTCACGGGTCTTCTTCGCGTGGTCCCACGCCTGCTTCTCGGCCTGCTCGGCCTCGATCCGCGCCTTGCGGGCCTTGCCCGCCGCGTCCGCCGCGATGCTGGCCTGCTGAGCCGCCGCCTCCGCGAGCCGGGCCGCCGCCTTGGCGTGCTGTTCGGCGTTGGCCCGCCACTTGGCGGCCTGCCGCGCGTGCAGTTCGGCCTGGTTCTTGGAGTTGAGCCCGGCCGCGTCGGCGCCCGTGGCGTCCACCGCGTGCTGTGCGGTCGCCGAGGCCTTGGCGGCCGCGTCCGCCGCGGACGCGATGCCCGAAGCGACCTCCGACCACCGCACGCCGTGCGTCAGCCCGGTCTCGACCAGCACATCGGCCTGCACCTTGGCCTGGCCCGCCGCCACCTGCGCCTGCCGCGCGGCGTCCTCGGCGATACCGACCTGCCGGGCTACCTCCGTCTTCACCGGCGCGTAGTCCGACAGCCGCTTCCCGGCGCGGTCGGCGGCGAGCATCCGGTCGGCCTCACGGGACTGAGCGGCCGCCGAGTTCATCGCGTTCGCCGAGGCCTTCAGCGCCTTCACCGCGTTGCCGTGGGCGGCTATCAGCTTGGCACGGGCCTCGGCGGCGCGGGCGGTGTTCTCGGCCAGCTCCCGCAGACGCTGCGCCGCCTCCAGCGCCTCCTTCTGGGCCTTCTCGTGTGCCGCCCGGTCGTCCGCGTCCTTCTGCGCGGCGACCAGGTAGCCCTTGTCCAGGAACTCGGCCATGACCTTGTCGTCGCCCGTGGCCAGCGCGGCCTGCGCGGCCCGCTTCACCTCCGGACCGCCGACCGCGAGGAGCATCTCCACCCGCTTGCGGTTCTCCGCCGCGCGCTGCTGCTCGTTCTGCTCGGTGGCCTTGTCCCGTTGCCGCGCGATGTCGGCGCCGAACGCCAGGAAGTCGGCCCGGTCCTTGGCCGTGCCCTTCAGGGCCCGCTCGACCTCCGCGTTGAAGTACGGGCCGCCCGTACCGCGCATCGCCTCGATCCGGCGACGGTTGGTGACGTCGGCCGCGTCCCGCTTGTCCTTGGCGCGCTGCCGTGCCTCGGCCTCACCACGCTCCAGGAAGTCCTGGATCGCGCGAGGTTCCGTGCTCTCCAGCGCCTTCCTCGCGGCTTCGCGGACTTCCTCCTCCTCATCGAACTCCGCGAAGTCCTCCACCAGTTGCCGATCGCGTGCCGCACTGATGTCGTCCAGCGCGGTGCGCGGCGCGGGCGCGGCCGTGGTGGCCGGCTCCGGCGGGGCGGCCAGCAGCCGGCTGTAGGCGACCGAGGCGTCCGCCCCGGTTCGGGTCGCGGCGCCGGCTTCTCCGGCCGCACCGCCCAGGATGGCCAGCGCCATGACGGTGGAGACCGCCTTGCCCATCACGCCGGGCACAAGGCCGCGCCTTCTTCCGGCCCGCGGCCGGAACGTTCCCTTCACGGGAAACCCCTTCAATGAATTGATCGGTAAAGAAAAACGGCAAAGAGATCCCCCTGCCCTCGATGCGCGGGCAGGGGGAACAGGCCGGAGTCACGGCTCCGGCTCAGGAACGGCACGGACCCGGCGACGTGCGCCGAGCCCGTGGCGTCAGCCCTTGACGCGGTTCTCGCCGTCCCGGGCCCGGTCGGCCATGTCCTTCCAGAAGGCGGCCGTCTCGCCGGCCTCCGTCCGCTCCTTGGCCCAGTCGCCCTGACGGGCCTCGGCGGGTGCGGAGATCCTCTCCCAGAGGCCGTCGACGCTCTCCTCTGCCAGCCTGGCAATGTTCTGCCAGCTCTCCGCCTGCGTCCTGGCCGCGTCCTCCTCGGTCAGCCACGCCTGCCGCGCACGGTCCGCGTGACCGGCGACGGCCTGCCAGGCCGCCTCGGCCTCGGCACGCTTCCGCGCCGCGTCCGCCGAGGACTTCAACGCCTCCTCGGCGGCCACCGCCTGCGCGACCAGCTGCGACAGCAGGTGGTGGCGACGCACCTCGGCATCCGCCACCCGCAGCCGGTACGCCTCCACGTCCAGTGCCGCTCCCGTCGCCCAGCCGTAGCCGAAGAACTCCGCGACGTCCGCGTCCGTGGAGCCGGGCCGCAGCGCCCACTGCGCCGCCACCCGCACCTGCTCCCCGGGGGCATCCTCCGAGACCGCCCGTACGAAGGCGCGGTCCCGCTCAGCGATCTCCAGACGGTGCTCCGCGTCAGCCGCCCGCATGGCGCGGTCGCGCTGCTGCGCCTCCGCGTACCCGGTCCTCACGAACGCGGCCCGATCGGCATCGGTACCCTTCAGCGCCCGCTCGGCGGCCGACCGCACCGCAGGAGAGAAGCCCGCCGGATGCGTACTCACCACCCGCTCGCAGAACGCCCGGTCGCGCGAACGGGCGTCACGCAGGCGCCGCTTCGCCGCGTCGTAGCCGCCCCCGGGGGCCAGCCAGTCCGCGATCGCCGCGTCGCCGCGCGTACTGCGCAGCGCGTTCCACGCCGACGTACGGATCTCCGCGGGCAGCCCCGACTTGGCCAGCCGCAGCACGCGCGCCCGTGCCTCTTCCGCCGCGGCGGCCGCCACCAGCGCCGACTGACCGGCTCCCGCCGGTTCGGCTCCGGCCGGGTCGGCGGCCACCACCACGGCGTGCGCCTGGACGGCTGCCGGGTCGGCGAACACGCCGCCGGCGGCCAGCACGCCGACCACCAGCCCGGACACGGCCCCACGCTGACGCCTCACACGGCGACCTGCGGATCCTGTCATCACTCACGCTCCCCCCGTCGTTCGTTCCTCAGGTCAGGGCGCCAGCGGTGCGGAGACGCGCCAGACCGCCATGAGGACCGGCTGGGCCTCGCCCGGCTTGCCGCCGGGCAGGTCGAACGTCATCTTGGAGCGCGCGTAGACGGCCGTCGTCGTGGGCCCGAGCCAATGCGTGGCCGTGCCGACGGGCTGTGTGAAGAACACCCCGCCGAAACGCTCCGGCATGGGGGCCTTGCGCGCACACCACGTGGCGCTGTTCCGGAACGCGCTGCTGCGGTCGTCGGCCGCGACCTCCACGCGCAGGCCGTCCTTCTCCGCCTTGCCGCTCTTGAGGTAGTGACCGGGCTTGCGAACGGACTCGAAGGAGTAGCAGCCGGGCCGGCTCGCGAGGGAGGGCACGACGACCCAGGTGGCGTCCTCGCGGTCGGACAGGGAGCTCTCGGAGCCGATCGAGTCGCTGAGGACGACCTTCCCGCGGTCGGCGCTGGACTGGCGGGCGACGTCGCCGTTGGCGCGCACCTTCAGAGTCTGGCGCTTGAGCCGGTACTGGGTGTCGGCCTTCAGGAAGAAGGTGACGGCTTCGTCACTGCCGGCCAGCGCCTTCTTGGCGGCGGCGGCGAGATGGGGGTTGACCCCGCTGTTCTCCGCCGCGGCCTGGATCTGCAGGGCGAGCTTGCGATTCGCCTCCGCGAGCTGCTTGCGCCGGTTCTCGTCGTCGCGCTTGTAGGCGGCGTCGGCGCCGGTGTGGATGTACGCCTTCCACACTGCCGGGTCGGAGCTGAGGGTGGCGCGCTGCGCCTCGGCGTAGAGCTCGGAGCCCTTCAGGTCGGCGGGTGCCAGGCGCAGGAGCTCGCGGATGAAGTTGTCGTCGCTCAGCGCGAGCATGGCCTGGGAGGGCGTGACGCGGAACAGGGCGGCGGCGCTCTTGCGGGCCTCCTCCTCCTTGCGGCGCTCGGCCTCCTTGCGGTTCTTCTCCTCCAGCTCCTTCAATTCGTTGGCCACATCGCGCTTGTGGGCCTCACGGGCGCCGTTGACGATGAACTCGTGCCAGTCCGCCGCCTCGCCGAGCAGTGCCTGCAGGGCCGCGGCCCGCACTTCGGGACCGGACGCGGCGTGCCGGGCGACGGCCCGGATGAAGTTGTCGTCGCCGAGGGCGAGGAGCTCCGGGGTGCTGGGGATGCCGACGGCAAGCAGGAGTTGCGACTTGGCCAGCCGATTCGCCCGCTCGGCCTCCGCCTTCTCCCGCTCGCGCTGCTGGTCGAGCTTGTACGCCTCGTGGATGCCGGTCGCGATGAACCGCACGTGGTCGTCCTCGACCGTGCTGGCCATGGCCTGCTCGGCGGCGGTGCGGACCGCGTCCAGCTTCTCTCCCGCGTCGCTGGCCTTCTGCCACAGCGCGTGGATGAAGTCGTAGTCGCTGAGCAGGAGCACGTCGGCGGTCGGGTCGAGCCGGACCACGGCCGCGGCCTCGACACGCTGGTCGTCGGTCGTGCCGATACCCGCAGCGCGGGCGGCGACGTCCGCCGTCGCGGGGGTGCTGTCGGCGACGGCGCCCGGTGCGACGGCGCCGGTGACGGCCGCGAGGGCGGTGGCGGTCGTGAGACCGCGCGTCACGATGCGCCGCATACGCGCGGAAGTGCTGTGCTTGCTGTTCATGGTCGTGCGAAGACCCCCTCTGCCGCCGGGTGGCGGCGGCTGTACATGAGAAAATGGCGGCGGGCACCGCGTGGTCGTCGCGGTGGTCGGTCGTATGCGCCGCCATGTGGAACGCGGTGAGCCGGGACGTGAAGCCGCTCGGACCTCAAGGGGAATGACAGTCGATCACAGACCCTGAGGCGAGAAAGAACGACGACGGTGCGTCAGAAGGAACACCGAGGCGTCAGCGGGAAAGGCACGCTGCCGCACGATGGTTCGGAGATCCACTCCGGTGACGTCTCACCATTCCCCCTGCTGTACCGATGAAACACCCTGCGGCGCCCGGCCCGGCGAAGCATGGTCAGTGCCTCGTCGAACTTTCCGGGACGCTGCCCGGTCACGCTGTTCATAACGAACCTAACCCGCGCATGCCGACCCACGCAATGATCTTCCTGACGCAGTGGCGCATCTCGCACACGGTGGGTGTAATTCCGCTTTGGCGGGGCGAGTCGGCCGCACGCGGACGTGATCCGCCTGGGCGGTGTCCGGTAAGAAGCGCCGTCTGCCCGCAGGTCAGGGCCCGCGGCGTGGGCGGAACGGCACGGGCCGGGGGCATACGGTCCACGAGCGGTTCGATCCTCCGACGGCACCTCCCCACCCGACATCGCGTGCCGGGCAGGATTTGGGGGGGCGTGTCGATCAGGCCGGATCAGGGAGCGGCGTCCGGTGCTCGGCGAAGCCCTGGGGGAGGCGCGAGCCCAGCAGGACCGGCGAGACACCCCCTAAGGCCGCTTGGGGTCCCCGGTGGGGGTGAGTGTCCACGAGCCGCTCGATCGGACGTACAGGAGGCAGGGCTTCTTCGGCGTGACGGCCGGTGCCGTGAACGCCCCGGCCCCCTCGCACAGGAGGTCCCCGGGCCGGAAGTCCGCCCGGAGGGTGTGCAGCGAGAAGGCCGATCCGTCGTGCTGGGTGACCCACAGCGGTTCCCGGCCGCCGGGATGCCGCAGGACGTACGAGCCGGTGGAGCCCACCTCGCCCGTCAGGAGCGGGATCTCCTCCGGCGGGTGCAACCAGATCCGCCACCCCCGCCGCGTGTGCGTCTGCAGGTGGATCGTGTCCAGGCCGTCGGCGGGGACCGGAACGATCGCCCGCGTCAGCGAGGAGGCGTGCGTGAGGATCTTGTGGAACGGCTTGTCGTCGCCGCGCGGGCTGGTCAGGTCGACCCAGGAGTCGGCTGCCCGCTCCAGGTGGACCACGAGCAGCGCGGGCTCGCGCGGGTCGGTTCGGCTCAGCTGAACCCCCGTGCTGCCACGGCTCTCCCTGCGCTGCCGTGCTCCCGTGTGCACGGGCCAGGTGCCGTAGGGGTCCGCGGAGGTGGGCGGGGCGGAGCTCGGGGCCGGCGCGTGCCCGGGGCGTCCCTTCGTACGGGGGCCGGGCCGCTGGTCCGGTGCCCGCTCCCGCAGGCCGCTCTCGATCGGCGGCCGTCCCTCGGCCAGACGTACGGCATCGGCGGCGCAGACGGCGACGGTCCGCGGGGCGCCCCCGGCGGGAGCCCAGCGCACCTCCTCGGCCGATCGCCCATGGCGGGGGTCGAAGAAGCAGAGGGGAAGCCGAGGGGGGCGCGGCAGGCCCGCGACGGCGGCGTCCACGCATGCCAGCGCGTGGCGGCCCTCGTCGAGGGCTCGCAGCGCGTCGGCCGCGCCCCGCGGGTTCCGGCCGCCGGCGACGTCCCGCTCGGCCCGCTCGTACAGATCCAGCGCGCGCTGGTAGTCGGCGAGGAGCCGGGGGCTGTGCACCTGGTGGTCCGGCCTCCCCGAACGCGGTGATCTCCGCCTCGACCTGGGTGACGTCGTCCGCGCGTTCGCGCCCGCGCCCACGGCCCCGGAACAGGCCGGTCATCGCTCCCACCATGCCGTCAGCCACACAGGCGATCGTAACCGCGGCCGCACGCCGACGAAGCCGGTCCGGTCGCCGATCAGGTGGAGAGCGACGGCTCGTCGGACACGGCCCGGGGGCTGCCCTCCCGGCCCGCCGCCCAGGCGGAGAGGTCCCGCGCGCAGGCGGCCAGGGCCGCCGCCGTGGGCCCGGAGGCCGCCGAGAGGGCGGCCGTCAGGGTGAGGTGGGGGGCGTCGGGCTCGGCGCCCGTCGTCAGCGCGCAGGTGACCGTCGCCGCCGGGCCCTCCGTGCCGGGCGGGACGGGGACGGTGAGCGTCAGCGCGCAGGCGCCGGGGCGGGCGCCCGCCGCTTCGACGCGGCGGGTCATCGCCTCGGAGAGCGGCTCCGCGTTGTCCTCCAGTGCGCCCCGGCGCAGCGGGAACTCCTCGTCCACCGCCACGACGCCGATGCCCCGCAGCGTGGTGGCCCGCAGGCGCAGCGCGCGGGCGCTGAAGACGCCCGTGCTGTGCAGGACGTAGACGGCGACGAGCGCGGCGCGCACGGCCGCGCCGAGTTCGGCGGGGAGGCCGGGCAGCGGGACGCTCCACCGGGGCGGGCGGAGCCGTACCGGCGCGCGCCCTTCGGCGAGGGCCGTGAGTCCGTCGCGGACCGTCTCGCCGAGCAGCCAGGGCCCCCCGGGGCCGAGCATCAGGAGCCGGCCGTGCTCGTCGACCGCGAGCGGCGCGTCCGTGTCCGTACGGCCGAGGGGGAAGAGGCGTACGCCGAGGGAGTCGGCGAGCCGGAGCAGCGACGGGACGTCGAAGCGGGCCTCGCGCGGGTCGACGACGGCGCCGATGGCGGCGACCTCCCGGCCGCCGGCCGGGGCGGGACGCACGGTCAGGCCGTGGAACTCGCGCACCGCCAGCTCGGCGGCGGGGAAGACCTCGCCCGCGCCGTGGGTCGCCGCGACGAGGATCGCGAGCAGGGCGGCGTCCCCCGCGTCCCTGCCGGGCTTCCAGCCCGCCTCTTCCAGCACCGTCCGCCTCATGCCCGGTCGTGGAGGATCGTGATGCCGAGCCGGTCGAGGAGCGCCGTGCAGGAACGGCAGACCTCGGCCTCCGTGCCGTGCTCGGGGTCTCCGTGCGGCCGGATCTTGCGGGCGACGATCGCCGCGCCCGCGAAGTGCGGGGCGGCCTCGTCGAGGTCGGCGGTGCGGCCGTCGCCGCGCATCCGGTCGAAGGCGAACAGTTCGTCGGAGACGAGGGCGGACTCGGCGCAGTAGCCGATGAACGGCTCGCGCAGGCCGGCCGGGAGCTGGTCGAAGAACTCCCGCACGGCCGGGTGGAGTCGCGGCTCGCCGTCGCCGGTGAGGTTGGTGTGGCTCGTGATCGTGCCGTGGAGGAGCAGCGAGGCCGCCGTACCGGGTACCAGGTCAGACATAGAAATCCTCCGCGTCCTGCATGGGCGTCCGGTACAGGCCGATCATCGCCTCGTGCTTGCCGGTGCCCATGTAGTAGTCGCCCGTGTGGTGCATGCAGAAGAACCGGCCCTGCTCGTCCACGACGTACAGCTCCGCGTCCGTGGAGTCCCACCCGACCGGGAAGAGCCGCACGCCGAGGTTGCGGCTCAGCTCCGCCATGTCCTCGAAGGTGTGCCCCCAGTAGGGCACGGGCGTGAACTCCATGTAGGCGTCCCGCTGGGCGTCGTGCACCACGCGCA
>NZ_JAPSIW010000004.1 GCF_031178505.1 Streptomyces sp.
GCCGCCAGCCGCCGCGAGCCTCGAGGCGATGCCGAGACCGATGCCGTCGCTGCCGCCGGTGACGACGACGCGCGTGCCGGTCAGATCGCGGACGGTGATGTCGATGCCCCGCGCCGGACAGTGTGCGCTCCACCAGATCCATGAAAGGTGCCGGCCCGCACACGTAGAAGTCGGTGTCCTGCGGCTCGTCCCCCACCACGGCGCGGATCTCGTCCTCGGTGACCAGGCCGTCCCGGTCGTCGAGGTGATGCCGTACGTCGAAGCGCCCGGTATGCCGGACGACGAGTGTGTCCAGGGCGGTGGCGAAGATCGCGGACCGGTGGTTCTGATGCGCCGTCAGCAGACGGATCGGCCGGGTCGTGGTGGCCAGGGCGCTCTTGACGAGCGAGAACACGGGTGTGATCCCGCTGCCGCCCGCGAAGGCGACGAGCGGACGCCCGCCCCTTCCCTCGCGCAGACAGAAGGAGCCGGCGGGCCGGGACACGTGCAGCGTGTCACCTGCCCGGAGTTCCCGGTGCATCCACTGCGAGACGAGGCCGCCGGGCACGCGCTTGACGGTCACGCACACCTCGCCGTCGGTGTCGGGAGAGCTCGACATCGAGTAGCTGCGCAGAGCCCCGCAGGCCCGGAACGTGAGGAACTGCCCGGCGCGGTAGGGGAAGGAGACGTCGAGGACGAAGGTGCGGACGTCCGGCGCCTCTTCGATGACCCGGGTGATCCTCGCCGGATGGAAGCCGTGGTCGCGTGCCATGTATGGAACTTACCTTCTCGCCGTGGGAGAGTGCAATTCTCATACGCCCATCACGCGTAAGAGAGGTGCCCGAGACATGTCGACGTTTTCTCCCGCCGCGCTGCGGACCGTCCCGGCCGAACTGGCCGCCCGCTACGAGGAGTCGGGCTGGTGGACCCGTGAGACCCTCGGGGACCTGCTGGCGAGCGGCCTGGCCAGGTCGGGGGGTGTGGAGTTCCGCGTGCACTCGGACGTCCGGCCGTGGGCCGGGACGTTCGCCGACGTGGAGCTGGTCGCCCGCCGTCTGGCCGCGGGACTGTGGGAACGCGGAGTCGGGCCGGGTGACGTGGTGGTCATGCAGCTGCCCAACTGGATGGAGGCCGCCGCCGTCTTCTGGGCCTCGGCCCTGCTCGGTGCCGTGGTGGTCCCCGTCGTGCACTTCTACGGGCCGAAGGAAGTCGCGTACATACTCGAGGTCACCCGCCCGAAGGCGTTCTTCGCGGCCGAGTGCTTCGGTAGGCAGCGGTTCCGCCCGGACCTGTGCGCGTCGGTCCCGGTCGTCGGCGTGGTGGGCCACGACTTCGACGAGCTGCTGGCCGAGGAGCCGATGCCCGGCGTGGTCCCGGTGGACGCGGGCGCGCCCGCGCTGATCGCCTTCACCTCCGGCACCACCCGCGATCCCAAGGGCGTCATCCACAGTCATCAGACCCTCGGTTACGAGACGCGGCAGCTGGCCGCCTCCTACCCGCCCGACCGGGGCCGGCAGTTCACCGTCGCTCCGGTCGGCCACTTCATCGGCATGGTGAACGCCTTCCTCATCCCCGTTCTCGACGGCACCCCCGTCAACCTGGGCGACACCTGGAACCCCGGCCAGGCGCTCGCTCTGATCCGCGGCGAGGGGCTGGCCGTCGGGGGAGGGGCGGCGTACTACATGACGAGCCTCGTCGACCACCCCGACTGCACGCCGGCGCACATCGCCGGGCTCAAGTACGCGGGCCTCGGCGGCGCGGCCGTACCCTCGGCGGTGACGACCCGGCTGGAGAACCTCGGGATCACGGTGTTCCGCGCGTACGGCTCGACCGAGCACCCGTCCGTCACCTGCACCCCGTACGACGGCCCGGCCGGCAAACGTCTGCACACCGACGGCGTGGCGTTGCCCGGTGTCGAACTGCGCCTGGCCGCGGACGGTGAGATCCTCACCCGCGGTCCCGACCTGTGTCTCGGTTACACCGATCCCGGGCTGACCCGTGCGGCGTTCGACGCGGAGGGCTGGTACCGCACCGGTGACATCGGTTCCCTCGACGAGGACGGCTGGCTCTCCGTCACCGACCGCAAGGCGGACATCATCATCCGGGGCGGGGAGAACATCAGCGCCCTCGAGGTCGAGGAGATACTGCTCGGCCTGCCCGGGGTGTCGGAAGCCGCCGTGGTCGGCGTGCCCGATCCGCGCCTCGGGGAACGCGCCGCCGCCGTACTGCGTATGCGGTCAGGGTGGCAGGCCCCCGGCCTGGCCGAACTGCGGCTGCACCTAGAACGGGCCGGCCTGGCGCGGCAGAAGTGGCCCGAGCAGATCCATGACGTGGACGACTTCCCGCGCACGCCCAGCGGCAAGGTGAAGAAGTTCGTCCTTCGCAACCGCATTGCCACTCCCGCTGGATGAGAATACGATTCTCGCAATCGGTGAAGGAGGATCTCATGCCGTCTCGCGAGCTCACGTATCCGCTCTTCGACGCGGACAACCACCTCTACGAGACCCAGGAGGCACTGACCAAGTACCTTCCGAAGGAGTACGACGGGGCCATCCAGTACGTGAACGTCCGCGGCCGCACCAAGATCGCGATACGCGGGCAGATCAGCGAGTACATCCCCAACCCGACCTTCGACGTCGTGGCCCGCCCCGGTGCCATGGAGGAGTACTTCAAGGTCGGCAACCCCGACGGCAAGACCCGCCGGGAGATCTTCGGCGAGCCGATGCGCTCCGTCCCCGCGTTCCGCGAACCGGGACCGCGCCTGGAGCTGATGGACCAGCTCGGTGTGGACCGCAGCCTGATGTTCCCGACGCTGGCGAGCCTCATCGAGGAACGGATGAAGGACGACCCGGAGCTCATCCACGCGGTCATCCACTCCCTCAACCAGTGGCTGCACGAGACGTGGGGCTTCACCTACAAGGACCGCATCTTCACCGTTCCCGTCATCACCCTCCCGGTCGTCGAGAAGGCCATCGAGGAGCTGAACTGGGTGGTGGAGCGGGGCGCCCGGGCCATCCTGATCCGGCCCGCCCCCGTTCCCGGCTACGGCGGCACACGGTCCTTCGCCCTGCCGGAGTTCGACCCCTTCTGGAAGCGGGTCGTCGAGACCGGCGTCCTGGTCGCCCTGCACTCCTCCGACTCCGGTTACGCGAACTACGCCAACGACTGGGAGGGCCAGCGGCGTGAGTTCCTGCCGTTCAAGCCCAACGCCTTCCGCCAGGTCAACGAGTGGCGGCCCATCGAGGACGCGGTCACCTCCCTGATCTGCCACGGGGCGCTCTCCCGCTTCCCCGAGCTGAAGATCGCGGTGATCGAGAACGGTGCCTCGTGGGTGGAGCCGGTACTCAACCGGCTCGCCGACGTGCACAAGAAGATGCCGCACGAGTTCCAGGAGGACCCGGTCCAGGTCTTCCGGCGCAACATCCACATCAGCCCCTTCTGGGAGGAGGACATGGCCCAGCTCGGCGGACTCATCGGCATCGAGCGCGTCCTGTTCGGCTCCGACTACCCCCACCCGGAGGGCCTCGCCGACCCCGTCACCTATGTCGACCACCTCACCAAGCTCAGCGAGGAGGACAAGGCCAAGGTGATGGGCGGCAACCTGGCCCGGCTGATCGACGCATGACACCGACGACGGCGCGGTGGCGCAGCATCCCCGAGCTGGTACGGAGCGCGGCCGACCGCTTCGGGGACGCCGAAGCCGTGGTCGACGGCGAACAGCGCCTGACCTTCACGGAGCTGGCCGACCGGGTCCGGCGCACCGCGGGGGCGTTCGCCTCGGCGGGCGTCGGCCCGGGGGACCGGGTCGCCCTGTGGGCACCCAACTCGGCGGAGTGGATCGTCGCCGCCTTCGGGCTGCTGACCGCCGGCGGGGTACTCGTGCCGGTGAACACACGGTTCCTCGAGGACGAGGCGCACGACATCGTCGTACGCAGCGGTGCCAAGGCGCTGCTGATCCAGAACGGCTTCCTGGACCGGACGTTCACCGGCCCGCCCGGCGTGCCCGTCATCGACCTGAGGAACGACGGCTTCCTCGCCTCCGGCCGGCCGCTGGAACGCGAGGTCGGCGAGGACGACCTGGCCGACATCGTCTACACCTCCGGCACGACGGGCCGCCCCAAAGGGGTGATGAGCACCCACGGGCAGACCCTGCGGCTCTACTCGGAGTGGTGCGACCTCGCACAGCTCCGCCAGGGCGACCGTTACCTGATGGTCAACCCGTTCTTCCACATCTTCGGCTACAAGGCGGGACTGGTCGCCTCCCTGATCCGGGGCGCGACCGCGCTGCCCCTCGCGGTCTTCGACGTCGGCCGCGTGCTGGAGCTGGTGGAGAAGGAACGGGTGACCGTCCTGCCCGGCCCGCCCACCCTCTACCACTCCCTCCTGGAGGCGGACGGCGGACGGGACCTGTCCTCACTGCGCGTGGCGGTCACCGGTTCCGCCGACATTCCCGTCGAACTGGTGCGCCGGATCACCACGGAGCTGCCCTTCAGCCACCTCATGACCGGCTACGGGCTCACCGAGGCCGGTACCGTCACCGCCTCCCGCCCGGGCGACCCGTACGAGGCCGTCGCGACGACCGTCGGCAAACCCTGCCGGGGCTTCGAGGTGCGCGTCGCCGAGGACAAGGAAGTCCTGGTCCGCGGCTACTCCGTGATGCGCGGCTATCTCGACGACCCGGAGGCCACCGCCGAGGCGATCGACGCGGACGGCTGGCTGCACACCGGGGACCTGGGGGAACTGGACGAGGAGGGCCGGCTCAGAATCGTCGGCCGCAAGAAGGACATGTTCATCGTGGGGGGCTTCAACGCCTACCCGGCCGAGATCGAGGGCTTCCTGCTGGAGCACCCCGCCGTCGCCCAAGTCGCCGTCGTCGGCGTGCCCGACGCACGCATGGGACAGGTCGGCAAGGCGTTCGTGGTGCGGCGCGGCGAGGTGACCGAGCCCGAGCTGATCGCGTGGGCCAAGGAACGGATGGCCGGGTTCAAGGTGCCACGCCACGTCGAGTTCCGCACCTCGCTGCCGCTCACCGCCACCGGCAAGGTGCTCAAGGACCAACTGCGCTGACCACGGGGAAGCCCGGGCACGCCCCACCTCACACAAGGACGACGCCCCGTCATGACCGACGACGCCCGCACCGCCTCCGGCATTCCGCTGAAACCCCTGTACGGCCCGGAGGACCGGCCCGCCGATCCTCCGCCCCCCGGTGCCTTCCCCTTCACCCGAGGCAACTACCCCACGGGCTACCGGGGTCGCACCTGGACCCTGCGCCAGTACTCCGGCTTCGGCACCGCCGAGGAGTCCAACCGCCGCTACCGCTACCTCCTGGACCAGGGAGGCACCGGACTGTCGGTCGCGCTCGACCTGCCCACGCAGTGCGGGTACGACTCCGACGACCCCGAGTACACGGACGAGGTCGGACGCGTCGGCGTGGCCCTCGACACCCTCGCCGACGCCGAGATCCTCTTCGACTCCATCCCCCTGGACCGCATCAGCACCAGCTTCACCATCAACGGCACTGCCGCCGTCCTGCTCGCCTTCTACGTCGCCGCCGCCGAGAAGCGCGGCATCCCTCGCGAGAAGCTGACCGGCACCATCCAGAACGACGTGCTCAAGGAGTACGCCTCCCGCGGCACCTGGATCTGGCCGCCCGAGCCGTCCCTGCGGCTCATCGCGGACACCATCGAGTTCTGCGCCGCCGAGGTGCCCCGCTTCAACGCCATCTCGGTCGCCGGGGCGCACTTCCGGGACGCGGGCGCCAACGCCGTGCAGGAGATGGCGTTCACCCTCGCCGACGGAGTGACGTACTGCGAGACCGTCCTCGAACGCGGTCGCATGACCATCGACCAGTTCGCCCCGCAGATCTCCTTTTTCTTCTACACCCACGGCGACTTCTTCGAGGAGGTCGCCAAATACCGCGCTGGACGGCGGCGTTGGGCCACGCTGGTCCGGGAGCGGTTCGGGGCGAAGACCGACAAGGCGTGCATGTTCCGCTTCGGCTGCGTGGCCGGCGGCGCCTCGCTGTACGCGCCGCAGGCCCGCAACAACACCGTCCGCGTCGCCTACGAGGCGCTCGCCTCCGTCCTCGGCGGCGTCCAGTCGATGTTCACCGCCGCCTGGGACGAACCGTTCGCCCTGCCCAGCGAGGAGTCGGCCACCCTCGCCCTGCGCACCCAGCAGATCCTGGCGCACGAGACGGGCGTGACGAGCGTCGCCGACCCGCTGGGCGGCTCGTACTTCGTTGAGGCACTGACCGACGTCACCGAGGAGCGCATCGAACGGATCATGGCCGACCTGGAGGCGCACGGCGGCATGGTGCGCTGCATCGAGGACGGCTATCTGCAGACCCTGATCGCCGACGAGGCGTGGCGGCTGCACCAGGAGGTCGACTCCGGCGCACGGCCGGTGGTTGGCGTCAACCGCTTCACCGCCGAGGAGCCCCCGCCCGACCTCGCCACCTACGAACTGGACGCCGAGGGCCGGGAGCGGCAGCTCAAACGGCTCGCGCGGGTCAAGGCGGAACGCGGCAACGCCGACGTCCGCGCCCGCCTCGACGCCCTGAAACACGCCGCCGAAGGAGACACCAACCTGATGGGCCCCTTGATTGACTGCGCCAACGCCTACTGCACCGTGGGCGAGATGGCGGGCGCCCTGCGCGAGGTGTGGGGCGAGTTCCGGCAGCCGGTGGTGTTCTGATGGCGCCGCCGGTACGCGTCCTCGTCGCCAAGCCCGGACTCGACGGGCACGACCGCGGTGCGAAACTCGTCGCCCGCGCGCTGCGGGACGCCGGGTTCGAGGTGGTGTTCACCGGCATCCGCCGCCGTGTCGACGACATCGCGGCCACCGCCGTACAGGAGGACGTGGCCCTGGTCGGCCTGTCCATCCTGTCCGGCGCCCACCTCGCGCTGACCCGCCGCACGCTGGAGGCCCTGCGCGCGGCCGGCGCGGACGACATCCCCGTCGTGGTCGGCGGCACCATCCCCAGTGGGGACGTGGACCGGCTGTACGAGGCCGGGGCCGCCGCCGTGTTTCCCACGGGAACGGCCCTGGACGTCCTCGTGGCCGAGATCCGCGCCCTGACCGCCGCATCCGAAGCCCTTTCGACCTCTGAGGAATGACATGCGAGTCGGAGTGATGAGCGGCCCCGAGCGGGGCGACGCCGCCCACAAGGCGGACCGTATGATCGACGACGCCCGCTCGGCCGAGGAGGCCGGATTCGACACGGTGTGGGTACCGCAGGTGCCCACCGACTTCGACGCGCTGACGGCCGTGACCCTGATGGGGCGCGTCACCTCCCGCATCGAACTGGGCACGGCGGTCGTGCCGGTGCACGCCCAGCACCCCGTCGCCCTGGCCCGACAGGCCCTGTCCGCGCACGCGGCGGCCGGTGGACGCCTGGCCCTCGGCGTAGGCGCCTCCCACCACTGGATCGTCCGCGACATGCTCGGCCTCCCCTACGAGAAACCGGCCGCGTACACCCGCGCCTACCTGGAGGTCCTGAGCGCGGCGGTCGGCGGGGCGGCGTCCGTGGACGTCGAGAACGACGTCTTCCGCGTGCACAACCCCCTCACCGTGGGCCCGGTCTCCCCGCTGCCGGTCCTGGTGGCCGCGCTGGGCCCGGTGATGCTGCGGATCGCGGGAGCGCTCACCGACGGGACCGTGCTCTGGCTGGCGGACGAGCGGACGGTGGCCGACCACGTCGTCCCGGCGATCACCAAGGCGGCACAGGAAGCGGGACGCGCGGCACCCCGCGTCGTCGCCGGCATCCCGGTCTGCCTGTGCGCGCCGCACGAGGTCGACGCGGCCCGAGAGCGAGCGAACCGCATCCTCGGTGAGGCCGAGGTGTCACCCAACTACCAGCGCCTGATGGAACACGGCGACGCCCGTGACGTCGGCGATCTGTGCGCGGCCGGCGACGAAGCCGCCATCAGGGCGCGATTCCGGCGGTTCGCGGACGCGGGCGTGACCGACCTGTCCGTACGCCTGCTGCCCATCGGCAGCGGACGCGAGGAGCTGGTCGCCTCCAAGCTCCGCACCCGGGACGCGGTGGCGGCGATCGCCGCGGACTTCCGGTGAGTGGTCCGGGGCCCCTGTCCGGGCTGCGCGTCCTGGAGGTCGGACACATCCTGGCCGGGCCGTACGCCACCATGCTGCTGGCTGACCTGGGCGCACAGGTCACCAAGGTCGAACCGCCCGGCGGAGACCTGTCCCGTCAGGTCTCCGACGCCTACTTCGCCAGCCTCAACCGGGGCAAACGCTCCGTCCGCCTGGACTTGGCCGCCCCGGAGGGGCAGGAGCGGCTGCACGAGCTGGTGAGGGGCGCCGACGCCCTCCTGGTCAACCTCAAGCCGTCGGCCGTCCACCGCTACGGCCTCACCTACGAGGCGCTGAAGCACTGGAACGAGAGGCTGGTGTGCGTCGCTCTCACCGGCTGGGGCATGGATGCCGGTGACCAGCCCGCGTTCGACTACGTCATCCAGGCCGCCGTCGGCATCGCGGCGCTCACCGGCGAGCCCGAGGGCCCGCCCCAGCTGCCCGGCTACTCCTCCGCGGACAACTCGGCGGGCCTCGCCGCCGCGCTCGGCCTACTGGCGCAGGTCGTCTCGGGGCGCGGCGGACAGGTCGACGTCTCCCTGCGCGACGTGATGCTCTCCCAGCTCAACTACCACGCGGCCGCCTGGCTCAACGACGGCGCAACCCCGCGCCGCCTCGGCGGTGCCCACGCCTACTACGTCCCCGCACAGCTCTTCCCGACCGCGGACGGACACCTGGCGCTGTTCATCACCCACGACGCCTTTTGGCGCGTCTTCGCCACCGAGGCGGGCATCGACGGCTACACCACGATGGCTGAACGGGCGGCCCACCGTGAGGAGGTCGTCGCCGCCGTGACGGAGGCTCTCGCCACGGACACGGCGGCGGGCTGGGAGGCCCGGCTGCGCCCCCTGCACGTACCAGCTGCCGCCGTGCGGAGCCTGCCCGAGGCCCTCACCGAGGCAAGCGACACGATCGTGGAGGCGGGCGGTCACCGGTTGGTGGGAAGCCCGTTCCGCATAGCCGGCTACGGGCCTGTATACGGGGCGCCGCCGCGGCTGGGTGAACATGGGGATGCCGTCTGATCCGAGGTCTGTAGCGCACCCGGTGGCTTCCCGTTGGCGGTCTTCCCGCTATTTACGAGGTCACGTCCCATGATGTGGCTCGTTGTTGCGGTGTAAGCGTCTCCGATGAGGTTCGCGGGAGCTTGATCCTGGTGTTCACGTCCCTCGGTGAGTGCGTTGCTGTACGGGAGGGTGAGCGCGGCGATGAGAGCATTGCGGTCTCGCTCCAAGCCCAGGGTAAAGGTGCGCAGACGCGGCAGACCGGCTACGCGGACCTGGACGATCCAGAGGTCGAGCGTGTCGTCATCTCTCGGAGTGGGCTTCGGAGGCTGGGCGAACTTCCCGACACAGGCAGTTAGCTGAGCCGAATTGAAGCAGGCCGCGGTAAGCCGGGCCAGGAGGTTTCGATGCTCGGCCTTGAGGTTGGCGGGCCTGGTCATGAGCATCCGGAGATCGTCAGTCCTGTGGCCGATCGACGACGGGCACGGCGGTGACGGGGTTATGGCCTGTGGCGACCAGCCGCATGACGAAACCCGCCACCTCTTCAAGCTGCCGGGCGTGCTCCAGTCCACCTATCACGGCGGGCACGCCACCGAGGTCGCGGATCAGCTCGCCGGCGATGTCGAGTGCCGCTTTGTCATTGCCGCACATCGCCACGGTCCGCCTCGGTTGGTCCGGCGTCGGCGCCAGCCAACTCGTCCCTGCGAACAGGTGCAGCGCCTTGACCACGCGGCTGCCTACGGCTTGCTTGGCGACGTGCTGTACTACCGACCCGGTGGGTGGCTTGAGCAGGCCGGAGGCGTAGTCGACCGCGTTGGTGCAGTCGATCACGGCTTTGCCCGCCAATGATCCCTCGTCGGCCTCGGCGAGAGCGAGCGCCTGGTCGAGCCCCTCCCACGCCACTGCCAAGACCACGGCATCGCTTGCCCTGGCCACCTGCACGGGGTCGGCCGCCTCGACCGTGTCACCGAGCCGCTCGGCGATCGCCCGAGCCTTGTCCTGTGAACGGCCTCCGACGAGGACGTGGTGCCCACTTCGCATCCACGCCTCCGCCAGTGCCGAGGCCATCACGCCGGTGCCCAGAATTCCGATACGCACGTCACTCTCCCGTTCCTCGGAGCCTGATGTCTCGCTACGGTAGGAACCTCGGGCCTACCAATCGGTAGGCCCGAATTCAGTAGGAAGAGACGTGTGAACGACTACTGCTCGCCCTTCGCCGCAGACTGTGCGGTGCGACTGGCCGCCGACCTGATCGCCCATACCTGGGACCCAGTGGTGCTGATGGCGCTGCGAACGGGCAGACGCCGCCGGATCGACCTTCTGAGCGGCATTGCCGGCGTCAGCGACAAGGTCCTGACCCAGACGCTTCGCCGTCTGCATGCCAACGGCTTGATCATACGGATCACCACGCCGGCCGACCGCTCCGTGGCGTATGAGCTGTCCGAATTGGGCCACAGCCTCGCTGACGGACCGCTGGCAAGCCTTGGCCAGTGGGCGATCGATCACGCCGATCAGGTCCTCGCCGCTCAAGAGCACCACAGCACTGGCATCCGCAACGGAGCAGCGGCCAGTTAAAAGGCCGGGCGGACCACAGGTCCTGACAGAGCTGTTGACCAAGCGACCGTCGACTTGTCCGCATCAGCACCAGTGTGGCGCGCGCCCTTGACCGAAGGGCACACGGAACTGTACCGGGTGACTGGAACCAGTGGTGACAGCATTGCACAGGCTGCCTACGACCGTTGTGGGGCCGGCGCGTGCTTTTTCCAGCACTACCAGGGCGAAGGACTCTTCTGGGTCGTTCCTAGCTGCGGACGACACCATCTCCCCGATTACCTCGACGGTAAATCGACTTCCGCCTGGAACAGGACGCCGATCCCCATCATCCTCTACGACGGCACCTACACTGGGCGACTGGGAACCATGCCGGGGTGGTTCCAGGGCGACCTCAACCCCACCCATGACAACAGGTTGAGCTCCGTCGACGCGGCTTGCTGAGACGTCTTGCCGTCCCTGCGAGTGAGGCACTGGTCTGCTTCAGTCGATGAAACTCGCCGTGAAAAACCACAACGGCTTTGATGCAACCAAGGCGGCCACGGGCTTCTCCGCCGTGGCCGCCCCGTATTACCCTTCAGATGACTGTGGCTTGCGGCCACTTTTTTCCGTCAGGTCTGCGACTAGTGATCCTTGGCAACTATCTGGGTGGGAACCGCAACGCACCGTCCAGGCGTACCACTTCACCGTTGAGGTAATTGTTCTCGCATAGGTGCTGCACCAGCGCGGCGTACTCCTCGGGCCGACCCATTCGTCGAGGGTGCGGTACCTGGGGCCCCCAGTACTCCTCCAGTTTCTCGGCGGCTTTTCCGTATGCGGGCGTGAGGACGGTGCCGGGAGCGACGGTTGCCACGCGGATGCCGAGCGGTGACAAATCACGGGCGGCGACCAGGGTCATCGCCGATACGCCGCCCTTCGCCGCCGCGTACGGCAGTTGGCCGATCTGTCCTTCGTACGCGGCGATGGACGAAGTGGTGACGATAACCCCGCGTCCGCCGTCCCCGTCGACGGGCTCGGTGCGGCCGATGGCCGCGGCGGCCAGTCGCAGCACGTTGAAGACTCCGGTCAGATAGACGTCGACGGTCGTGCGGAATCCCTCGAGGGCCATCGGTGAGCCGTCCTTACCGATGAGCCGTCCGCCGCTTGCGGGCCCCCCGTGGCAGTCGACCGCGATCCGGAACGTGCCCGCCCGTTCGGCCTCGTCGACCGCGGCCCGGACCGAGTCCTCGTCGGTGGCGTCGGTACGGACGTAACGCACCCCCAGTTCCGCCTCCAGGGCCTTGCCTCTGTCGTCGGCGAGGTCGGCGACCACTACCCGGGAGCCCGCGGCACACAGCCGCCGGACCGTGGCCTCGCCCAGCCCTCCCGCTCCACCCACCACCAAGGCTGCGCAACCGTCGATGTGCATCGGATTCACCCCTCTTGCGACTGTGGATCTGAGTGTAGGAGAATCACGTTCTCATGAATATAGCCGTGATCCTGGAAATGGCCGCCTCGGCGGAGGATCGGCCAGCCGTCACCGAAGGCGGCCGCACGCTCTCCGCCGCCGAACTCCAGCGCCTGGCGCGCCACGCGGCCGACCGCTTCCGTGGCCGCACCGCAGTCCTCTACCTGGGGCCCAACCACCTCGCTTACCCGGTCGCCCTGTTCGGCGCCGCACTGGCGGGAATTCCCTTCGTCCCCCTCAACTACCGCCTCGGTGAGGAGCAACTGGGCGCGCTGATAGCCCGGCATCCCGGTGCCGAGGTGCTGAACCCGGCCGACCTCGACGCGCTGCTGGCCGCTTCCGGGGAGGCCGAGTGGCTGCCGGCTCCGCAGGACCAGGAAGCCGTCGCGGTCGTTCTCTACACCAGCGGCACCACGGCGGCCCCCAAGGCGGCCCTGCTCCGCCACCGCCACCTGCTCGCCTACGTCTTAAACACCCAGGACTTCGGATCGGCGGAACCGAGCGACGCCAGTCTGGTGGCGCTGCCGCCGTACCACGTCGCCGGCCTGATGAACCTGCTCACGAACCTGTACGCGGGACGCCGCGTCGTCTACCAAGGCGTCTTCCAGCCGGCCGACTGGCTGGCCACGGTACGCCGCGAGGGCATCACCCACGCCATGGTGGTCCCGACCATGCTGGCCCGTCTGACCGTCGAACTGGGTGAAGCACGGGCCGAGACCCCGACCCTGCGCAATCTCGCCTACGGCGGCGCGCGTTGCCCGCGTCCCGTGGTCGAGCGGGCCCTGCGTCAGTTCCCGGACACCGGCTTCGTCAACGCCTACGGGCTGACGGAGACCGCCTCATCGATCTGTGTGCTGGGTCCCGACGACCACTGGGGGGCGGTAGCGTCCGAGAACCCGGCGGTCCTCGCACGACTGGGCTCGGTGGGGCGGCCACTGCCCGGCGTCGAGGTCGAGATCCGTGACGAGGACGGTAAGACGCTGGAGCCGGGGGGCACCGGGCTCGTCTTCGTGCGCGGCGCCCAGATCTCCGGCGAGTACGCGGGCACGGATGACTCCGGTGACGGAGACGGATGGTTCGCCACCCGGGACCGCGGGCGGCTGGACGAGGACGGTTACCTGTTCCTCGAGGGCCGCGCGGACGACACGATCATCCGGGGTGGCGAGAACATCGCCCCCGCCGAGATCGAGGACGTCCTGCTTCAGCACCCGGGCATTGAGGAGGCCGCCGTGCTTGGCCTGCCGGATCCCGAGTGGGGGCAGCGGCTGGTCGCCGTCCTCGTCGGTGCGGGCGACCCGGATGAGATCCGGTCCTTCGCCAAGCGCCGCCTGCGTTCCTCGAAGACCCCGGACACCGTCGTCTTCCGCTCCGAACTGCCCCGCACCGCCACGGGCAAGCTGCTGCGCCGCACCCTCGTGGCCGAGCTCGCCGAACCGGAGGAGATCACCGATGCCTGACGCCGTGCTCGTCGCCGCCCTGCGCACCCCCATCGGCACCGCCTTCAAGGGCAGCCTGCGCGACACGACAGCCCACGAACTCGCCGACCGCATCGTCGCGACGGTGGCGGAGGGCCTCGATCCCGGTCTGGTGGACGACGTGGTCCTCGCCGAGTCGCATTACGGAGGCGGAGTCGTCGCCCGTCACGCCGCGCTGACCGCCGGACTGCCGCACGTACCCGGACTCGCCCTCAACCGGCACTGCGCGGCAGGGCTGGCGGCGGTGCAGACCGCCGCCGCCTCGGTACGGGCCGGCATGGACCGGCTGGTCCTCGCCGGCGGCGTCAACTCCGCGTCCACCGCCCCCAAGCTGTCCTTCCGCGGTGTCGAGGGCCCGTGGGTGCCGCCGTCCCACCCGGACCGGGCCGACGCGCCCAACCTCGACATGTCGATCACGGTGGGCTGGAACACCGCGGTGCGAGCCGGGATCAGCCGCGAGGAGATGGACGCGTGGGCGCTGCGCTCGCACCGCAATGCCGTGCGCGCCCTCGACGAAGGGCGCTTCAAGGACGAGACCGTGCCCGTCGACACCGCACACGGCCCCTTCGAGGCGGACGAACACCCGCGCCGCGACACCAGCGCGGAACGCCTCGCCGCCCTCAAACCGCTCCACCCCGAGATCGAGGGTTTCTCCATCACCGCCGGAAACGCCTGCGGCGCCAACGACGCGGCGGCCGCCGTAGCGGTGGCGGACGCGGGTCTCGGGCTGCCGGCCCTGGCCACCGTACGCGCCTGGGCCTCCGTCGCCCTCGACCCCGCAGAGACCGGCCTCACCCCCGTGCAGGCCATCCCGAAGGCACTGGGACGGGCGGGCCTCACCGTGTCCGACGTCGACCTCTTCGAGATCAACGAGGCTTTCGCGTCCGTGGCCGTCGCCGCCGTCCACCGCCTCGGCCTCGATCCGGACACCGTGAACGTCAACGGCAGCGGCTGCTCCCTCGGGCACCCTGTCGCGGCCACCGGCACCCGCATGATCGTCACCCTCGTCCACGAACTGCGCCGCAGGGGCGGGGGAGTGGGTGTCGCGGCCATGTGCGCGGGCGGGGGGATGGGATCCGCGCTGGTCCTGGAGGTTCCCGCACCCTGAAGGCGCGCACGAGGGTGCCCGGACCCCGAGGTCCGGGCACCCTCGCGGGCACGTTCAGACGAACCGCAACAGCGCCTCCTGGGCGAAGGAGGCGATCAGTGCTCCCTCCTCCGTCAGCACGTCCCCGCGTCCGAAACACCGCCCGTGTGCGGCCAGCGGACTGTGCTGGCGCAGTAGCAGCCACCGTCCCGTGTCGAACGGCCGGTGGAACCACACGGTGTGCGCCGTCACGGCCGAGACGAACGCCGTACCGGAGTCCGTCTGCGTCACGCCGGGCACCGGCCGCAGCGCGGTGCCGATCGGCGTGAGGTCGGTCGCGTACGCGAGGAGCGCGGGCGCGGCGACCCTCGGTGCTCCCGGGACACGGGTCCACAGCTCGTGGACGGGTGGTTCGGCCTTTTCGGTGTCGAGGTCGGTCGCCGCTCGTGACTCCCAGGGCAGCAGGGCGAGGTCCACCCGGCGTTCCGGGCCGGGGAGTGCGGGGGGCGGGTCGGTCGTCTGGCGTTCCGGGCCCTCCTCCCACGCGTGGAGGGCGGCGTTCGCCACCGCGATCACCCCGTGCCGCTGGCGTGCGACGAGCCGCACGGTCGCGAACGTGCGGCCCTGCTGCGGTACGTCGGTCTCGTAGCGCACCGGCTCGCCCGTACGGCCCTCGCGCAGGAACTGGGTGTGCAGGGACTTGAGCTCCTTGCCGGTCACGGACCGGGCCGCCGCGCGGGCGAACTGAGCCAGCAGTTGTCCGCCGAACAGCCGGCGGTACTCCAGCCGCTGCGAGGGGCCCTCGTAGGTGTGCTCGTCCACGGCCGTCAGATCGAGGCAGCCGAGCAGGTCGTGCCAGAGGTCGGCGGGCACCTGGCTCTCCTCACAGTTCGACGAGGCGCGGGGTGCGGCCCTCGCGCAGCAGCAGCGTCCCCGCCTCGCGCGTGAGGTCGCGGGCGGAGCCCAGCAGCCCGTCCAGGACCAGAGCGCGTTTGACGTGGAGGTGCAGCTGGTGTTCGGCGGTGAAGCCGATTCCGCCGAGCGCCTGCTGGCAGTGGCGGGCGGCAGTGAGCGCGGCCCGGCCTGCCGCCGCCTTGGCGAGGAGGGCGGACGTGTCGTCGTCCCCGGCGGCCGTCAGGACCGCCTCGGCGCCCTCCAGGGCGACGTGTGTCTCGGCCAGACGGTGACGCAGCGCCTGGAACGAGGCGAGCGGGCGTCCGAACTGGTGCCGGTCCAGGACGTGGCGGCGGGCCAGCGCGAGCATCGTCCGCCCGGTCCCGAGCAGCCACCAGCCCAGCGCCCGGCGCCCGCCGGCCAGGGGAACGGGACCGCCCTCGGCGACGCGCCGCAGCGGCAGCCCGGGGTCCAGCGCGGTGTCGCCCGCGTCACCGTCCCGTACCCACTCCACCCACAGCCCGCCCGTGTACGGCAGCGCCGGTGTCCGGCCCGGCGGACCTCCCGTCTCACGCAGGACCACATCGTTGAGGACGGAGGCGTGCGCACCGGTCTCGCCGAGCAGGCGGAAGACCAGGGCGACCGCCGTGTCCGGTTCCTCGGCGAGCATCTGGGTCCAGCCGAGGTCGGCGAGGGCGGTGTCGAGGCCGGTGCCCGAGGTGCCCGTCATCGTCTTGCGCAAGGTCTGCTCCAGCAGTTCGCGTTCGTCGGCGTCCACGAGCGGTCACTCCTTTCCGAGGCCCAGCAGGCGGCGGGCGACGATGTTGCGCTGGATCTCCGCGGTGCCGCCGTAGATGGTGGCTGCACGCGAGTAGAGGTACTCGGTGCGCCAAGTTCCCGCGTCCGTCAGCTCGACGGTGCCGGGCAGCAGGTCGCGCGCGGTGTCGAAGAGCCGCTGCTCGGCGGTGGCCAGGAGGATCTTGTCCACGGACGTCTCCGGCCCCAGCCTCCCCTCCTCGGCCAGTGCCCGCTGGGTGTGCGCCGAGCGGCAGCGTGCCGTGTGCAGGTCGAGCCAGACGGCGCCGAGGGAGTCGGCGTCCGGTTCGCAGCCGTCCGTCAGCAGCCGGTCCAGACGGCTGTGCAGATGAGCGATCCGGTGCCAGAAGCAGGTGGAGCGCTCGTGCGGCAGGAGGTCCATGGCCAGCTTCCAGCCGTCACCCGGCACGCCGAGCAGACGGTCGCCCGGGACGCGGACGTCGTCGAGGAAGACCTCGGCGAACTCGTCGACGCCGTGCATGGTGCGCAGCGGGCGGACGGTGATGCCGGGGGAGTCCATGTCGATGAGGAAGGCGCTGATGCCGTCGTGGCCTGGTCCGCCGGTGCGGGCCAGCAGGACGCAGCGGGCGGCGTACTGGGCGAGGCTCGTCCACACCTTCTGCCCGGACACCACCCAGCCGTCCGCGTCGCGCGTGGCCCGGGTGCTCAGCGAGGCCAGGTCGCTGCCCGAGCCCGGCTCGGAGAAGCCCTGGCACCACTGCTCCCGGCCGCTCAGCAGCCGGGGCACCATGTCGGCGGCCAGCGCCGGCGGCGCGTAGTCGATCAACGTGGGTACCAGGACCTCGACCATCGACCAGATGCCGGGTTCGGCCAGGTCGCGCGTGGCGATCTCCTCGCCGAGCACCGCCCGCAGGACACCGGGGCCGCCCAGCCCGCCGACCTCGCGGGGCCAGCCGTGGCGCATCCACCCCGCCTCCCACAGCGCCCGGCGGACCCGGGCGAGCTGGGCCACCTGGGCGTCGAGGCCGTGATCGTCGCCGGGGGCCAGATCGTGGCCGTCGAGCCAGGCCCGCAACTCCCGCCTGAAATCGGCGGTGTTCATGAGCGCGTGCGCTCGAAGGCGTGCGGGCGGCCCGAGTCGTGGTCGCCGCTGCGCCGGATGAAGGTCATGGCACGGGTGCGCAACCGCCACCCCTCGGCCGTCCGCACATACGTGTCGTTGTAGTAGCCGATGCGCAGGGCGTGCTCCGAGTGCTCGACGAAGCACAGCGGCTGGGTGCCGGTGGCCGTGTCGCCGTCCAGCTCGATCGCCGGGGTCCCCACGAGGAACAGCCCCTTGGGGGCCGCGGCGATCAACGCGGGGAACTCGTCGAGCGGATAGGTGTCGCCGAACGCGCTGTAACTGCCGCCCGCGGTGAACACGCCGAGCACCCTGTCCACGTCACCGCGGGTCATGGCGACCGCGTAGCGGGCGAGGAGTTGTTCGATCTCCACCAGGTCGTCGGTAGGGCTCACGGGGCCGCCTCTCTCGTCGTCCGCTCGGAATGAGAATGGGATTCTCGCTGATGAGTATCATGTACGGATGGTTGATTCTCCAATAGGGAGAAGCTAGTTTCCAAGCCATGGATCAATTCCTGGCCTTCACGGTGGTGGGCCTGAGCACCGCCGCGATCTACGCCGTGATCGGCAGCGGCCTGGTACTCACCCACACCACGGCGGGCGTCTTCAACTTCGCCCACGGCGCGGCCGGCATGCTCGCGGCCTTCTCCTACTGGCAGCTCGCCGTCGGCTGGGGATGGCCGGTGCCGCTCGCCCTCGCCACCGTGCTGCTCGTCCTCGCGCCGGCCTTCGGCCTCTTCGTCGAGCGGGTGCTGATGCGCCCGGTCCAGGCCCTCGGAGAGGCCGAACGCCTCGTCATGACGGTGGCCCTGCTCACCGGATGCATCGCGCTGGCCCGCTGGGTCTGGGACCCCAACACCGCCCGGCCTCTCGCCCCGTTCTTCGCCGACCGGTCCGCCATCCGGCTCGGCCCCGCCTCCATGACCTGGCACCAGGCCGTCACCATGGCCGTCGCGGTCGCCGTGGCCGCGGCACTGTGGTTCCTGCTGCACCGCACCCGGGCCGGCACGGAGATGCGCGCCTCGGTCGACGACCGCGCCCTGGCCGGCCTGACCGGCGCCGACCCGCTGCGGGCCGGCCGCCTCGCCTGGATACTCGGCATCCAGCTCGCCGCCGTCGGCGGAATCCTCATCGCGCCCACCGTCGCCCTCGACGCCCAGCAGCTCTCCCTGCTGATCGTCAGCGCCTACACCGCCGCCGTCTTCGGCAGGCTGCGCAGCCTGCCGCTCACCTTCCTCGGCGCGGTCGTGGTCGGCCTGCTGGAGGCCTACCTCGCCGGCTACCTGCCGCGGAACGACTTCCTGCCCGGCCTGCGCCTGGCCGCCCCCGCCCTGCTTCTCCTCCTGGCGCTGCTCGCCTTCCCGCACCGCCGGCTGCGCGGCCGCGACCGCCGACTGGTCCGCGTACCGCTGCCCACCGCACGCGGCAGCCTCGTCTTCGCGGGCAGCGTCGTGCTCCTCGCGGTCGTCCTGGTCACCGTCCTGACCGAGGACGCGATCATCTCCTACGGCACGGTCTTCTCCCTCGGCGTCATCGCCCTGTCCTTTGTGCCGCTGGCCGGCTTCACGGGACAGATCTCGCTGTGCCAGCTGTCCATCGCGGGCATCGGCGCGGTGGTGTGGGGCCACCTCGGCGCGCACGGCGAGCTGTGGGCGCTGCCCGTCGCCGTGCTGATCGCGGCAGGCGTGGGAGCACTCGTCGCCCTTCCCGCGCTGCGTCTTTCCGGCGTCTATCTGGCGCTCGGCACCGCCGCCTTCGCCGTCATCCTCGACCGCTGGGTCTTCACCCTCCCCGCCTTCGACGTGTTCGGCGTGCGCATCGCCCTGTTCGACCAGGGCTCCGTGCCGGTCACCGGCCCCGACCTGTTCGGCTGGCACCTCACCTCGCCCACCCAACTGCTGCTGCTGGCCGCCGTCCTCCTCGCGCTCGCCTCGCTCGCCGTGGCCGCGCTGCGCCGAGGCCGCTTCGGCCGTCGGCTGATCGCCCTGCGCGACAGCGAGGCCGCCTTCGCCACCCTCGGCGGGCGCCTGCTCGGCGCCAAGGTCGCCGTCTTCGCCCTGTCGGCCGGGCTCGCCGGCCTCGGCGGGGCCCTCTACGGCATGCAGTTGCAGACCGTCACCGCCGAGCAGTTCAACCTCGTCGCCGGCCTGCCGATCTTCCTCATCGCTGTCATCGGAGGGCTCGGAGCCGTGGGAACGGGCCTGTTCGCCGGGCTCGCCTTCGTCGTCCCCACGCAACTGTTCGCGGAACTCGGCAGCTGGGCACACGACCTCTCGACGCTGCTCATCGCACTCGCCGGGATGGGCCTCGCGCACAGTCCGGCCGGAGTGGTCCCGCGGATGCACGCCGAGTGGGCGAAACTCGCCCGCGACCGGACTCTGTTCCCCGTACTGCTCGGTGTGCTCGCCCTGTGCTGGCTGCTCGCCGCCACCGACTCGGTGAGCGGCGGCCTGGTCCTCGTGGCGGCCCTCGTGGCAGCTCTGTCGCTCAACGCCCGCGCGTCCGCGCGGCGACAACCGGCCCCGGACATCCCCGTGGAGTGGTGGGGCCTGCGCCGACCGTGGAAGCCCGAGGACGGGGAGGTGCTGAGCCGTGCCACTGCTGCGAGCTGAGGAGGTGAGCGTCTCCTTCGGAGGGCGCCGCGCCCTGGACACGGTGACCGTGGCCGCGGAAGCGGGCCGCGTCACCGGGCTCATCGGACCCAACGGAGCCGGGAAGAGCACCCTGTTCGACGTCATCTCCGGACTGCGCCGGCCGCTCACCGGCCGGGTCCTGCTCGACGGACACGACATCACCCGGGAGGGCCCGGCCCGCCGAGCCCGACGCGGACTCTCCCGCACCTTCCAGCACCTGGAGCTGTTCGGACGCCTCACCGTCCGCGACAACCTCCTCGTCGCCGCCGAACTCGGCCCCGGCCGACGCCAGGCGGCCCGTACGGCGGACCGGGTACTGGACCGCCTGGGACTGACGGACCAGGCCGACGCGCCCGCAGACGCCCTGCCCACCGGCGTGGCCCGGCTCGTCGAGGTCGCCCGCGCGCTTGTCCTGGAACCGAAGGTCCTGCTCCTCGACGAACCCGCCGCGGGCCAGGATACCGAGGAGACCGGCCGCTTCGCCGACCTGCTCCGCTCCCTCGCCGCCGAGGGCACCGCCGTACTCCTCGTCGAACACGACATGAGCCTGGTGATGACCGTCTGCGACGAGGTCCACGTCCTCGACCTCGGCACCGTCGTCGCCAGCGGCCCGCCCGCGCGGATCCGGCACGACAAAACGGTACTCGCGGCCTACCTGGGGGAGGAATGACCATGGGCGCCGTCGGGGGGCCGCTCCTCGAACTGAGCGGTGTGCGCGCCGCGTACGACGGCATCACCGTCCTGCACGGCGTGGACCTCACGGTCGACGCCGGCCAGGTCGTGGCGCTGCTCGGCCCCAACGGGGCGGGCAAGACCACCACCCTGAACGTGGCCTCCGGAGTCCACCCGCCCAGCGGCGGCCGGCTGCTCCTCGGCGGCCGAGACGTCTCCGGGGCCCGCGCCGGGGACCTCGCCCGCGCCGGCGTCTGCCTCATCCCCGAGGGGCGCGGAGTCTTCCCCAATCTCTCGGTGCGGGACAACCTCTGGATGATGACCTTCACGGGCCGCGCCCGGGAAGAGATCGAGGACGCCGCCTACGCCCGCTTCCCCGTCCTCGGCGACCGCCGCACCCAGGCGGCCGGCACTCTGTCCGGCGGCGAGCAGCAGATGCTCGCCCTCGCCCGCGGACTCACCACCGACCCCGCCGTCCTCCTGCTCGATGAACTCTCCATGGGCCTGGCCCCGCTGGTCGTGGCGGACCTGTACGAACGGGTCGCGGACATCGCCCGGGAGGGTGTCGCGGTCCTGATCGTCGAACAGTTCGCCGCCGCCGTACTGAAGATCGCCGACCACGCCGCCGTCCTGGCCCGCGGCCGGATCCCGTGGCAGGGACCTCCCGACAGGTCCCTGCACGCCGAACTCTCCTCCTACTACCTGGGGAGCGCCCCATGACGTCCAGCCCCGCACCGCGACCACGCGCGGAACGGTTCGCCCGCGAACTCGCCGAGCTGAAGATCCCGGACCCCGCCACCGCGCGCGCCGCCCTGTGGCTCCGCCTCGGCGGTCTGCTGATGGCCGTGGGGCTCGTGCTCGGCGCGGTCGCCTTCCCTCTCGCCCACGGCACGGACAACTCGCTCGCCCAGGGCGACGCCCTCGCCGTCGGCCTCGGCGGGATCGCCGCCGCGGTGGTGGGCGCGGCCCTCTTCCTGCGCTACTCGCTCACCGGTTTCCTGCGTTTCTGGCTGGCTCGCCAGTCCTACGACCTGGAGCTGCTGGGGGAGCGGCTCACCACGACACTCCCGACCCACCCTCTCCCGGAAGGAGATCCACACCATGGCGTCCCCCGCACCGACCCCGCGCCCCGGTGACCAGCTCGCCTCGGCCACCGGCACCACACGGGTGATCGTCATCCGGGCCCCGCAGCAGGCCGCCGGCCCCATCGAGTGCGGCGGCAGCCCGATGGTCCCCGCCGATCAGGCACCCGCCCCGGCCCCGGCCGGGGAGGCCACGGGCACCTTGATCGGCAAACGGTACGTGGACCCGGCCGACACCCTCGAACTCCTCTGTACCGCGTCGGGCCCCGGCCACCTCGCCTACGCAGGGGAACCGCTGACCATCAAAGCGCCCAAGGCGCTGCCCGCCTCCGACTGAACCGAGACCGAGCCCCGAGGAGGGTCCTCATGGACCGCGACGACATGATCCTGATCAGCGTCGACGACCACATCATCGAGCCGCCCGACATCTTCGCCAACCACCTGCCGGCCCGCTACAAGAAGGACGCCCCGCGCCTGGTCCACCGAGACGACGGCACCGACGTCTGGCAGTTCCGGGACAACTCCGTCGGCAACGTCGCGCTCAACGCGGTCGCCGGGCGTCCCAAGGAGGAGTACGGCATGGAGCCGCAGGGCCTGGCCGAGATCAGGCCCGGCTGCTACGACGTCGACGAGCGGGTCGCCGACATGAACGCAGGCGGCGTCCTGGCCCAGATGAACTTCCCCTCCTTCCCCGGCTTCTCCGCCCGGATGTTCGCCACCGAGGATTCCGACTTCTCCCTCGCCCTGGTGCGCGCCTACAACGACTGGCACATCGACGAGTGGTGCGGCGCCCACCCCGGACGGTTCATCCCCATGGCGCTGCCGGCGATCTGGGACGCCGAGCTGTGCGCCCAGGAGATCCGGAGGGTCGCGGAGAAGGGCTGCCACGCGCTGACCTTCCCGGAGAACCCGGTCCCGCTCGGCTACCCGAGTTTCCACACCGAGTACTGGGACCCGGTGTGGCGGGCGCTGACCGACTGCGGCACGGTGATGAACCTGCACATCGGCTCCTCGGGGCGCCTCGCCATCACCGCTCCCGACGCCCCGCCGGACGTCATGATCACCCTCCAGCCGATCAACCTGGTCCAGGCGGCGGCCGACCTGATCTGGTCCCGCGTCCTGAAGGAGTACCCGAGCGTCAGGATCGCGCTGTCCGAGGGCGGCACCGGCTGGATCCCGTACTTCCTGGACCGGATCGACCGCACCTTCGAGATGCACGCCACCTGGACCCTCCAGGACTTCGGCGGCAAGCTGCCGTCGGAGGTGTTTCGCGAGCACTTCCTGACCTGCTTCATCTCCGACCCCGTCGGTGTGAAGCTCCGGCACGACATCGGCGTCGACAACATCTGCTGGGAGGCGGACTACCCGCACAGCGACTCCATGTGGCCCAACGCCCCGGAAGAGCTGCACGAGGTGCTCACGGCGAACAACGTGCCGGACGACGAGATCAACAAGATGACCCACGAGAACGCGATGCGCTGGTACTCCTTCGACCCGTTCGCGCACGTGCCGCGCGAGCAGGCCACGGTGGGTGCCCTGCGCAAGGCCGCCGAGGGACACGACGTGTCCGTCCAGCCCCGCAGCAAGCAGGCGGCCGTCGCTCCGCTGGAGAAGCTGGCCAACTACCGCAGGAAGGCGGAGGCGGCCCTGGCGGCGGCGCGCGACTGAGTTCCGAGCCGAACGGACCGGTCCGGTGCCCCGAGGGCGCCGGGCCGGTTTCGTGTGTGCTCGTAGCGGCGGGCCGTGCCGGCCCGGCGGCGCGCGGGGAGCCTCAGACCACCTTCTGCGGACGGGGCCAGGGCATCCCGTGCAGCCGCTCGATGTCGGAGTTGAACCGCTGGAGGTAGTCGGCGAACGCCGCGATGTCCTCCTCCGGCCAGTCGGCCATGATGCGGTTCAGACTGGCGACGACTCCCGTTCGTTCCTCGTCGAGGCGCCGTTCGCCCTCCTCGGTGATGCGGAACTTGCGGGCCATGCCTCCGTCGGGGTCGGGGATGCGCTCGACGAGGCCCGCGCGCATCGCTGCCGCGGTCTGCCGGTTGAGCGTGGAGACGTCCAGTCCGAAGGCGTCGCCGAGCTGCCCGATCGACATCGGACCCTCCACGCGGATGCGGCTGAGCAGAATGTAGGCGCTGCGGTCCAGGACACCACCGGTACGGCGGCCCTTGCCCTTGTGCAGGTGCATGTACCGGCCCAGCAGCATCTGCTCGAACTCGACTCGGTCCGTGGCCCCGCCTGCCGTGTCCACTGCCGTCTCCCTTCGTGCCGCGACTCCCGAGAGTTCGCTTCCCGTCCATCATATGCATCGCACATGCAATATGGCGGATACACAAGATGTGTATGATGCATATTGCACCCGATGCGAGGTGCCCCCGTTGACGTTTCTCAGAGGAGCTCCACCATGGACGGCCCTCAGCCGACCGCCCGCTCGAACGGCGTCGTCGCCACACTCGCCCTGGCGGGCACCGTCGCCGCGATCATGCAGACCTTGGTGACCCCGCTGATCGCGGATCTGCCACAGATACTGGACACGACGCCCTCCAACGCGGCGTGGGTGATCACGGTCACGCTCCTCGTCGCGGGCGTGTGCGTCCCGGTCTCCGGGCGCCTCGGTGATCTGATCGGCAAGCGGCGGATGCTGCTGGTCTGTGGCGTGCCCCTGGTCATCGGCTCGGTGGTCTGCGCGCTCTCCTCGACCGTCGTGCCGATGATCGTCGGACGTGGTCTGCAGGGCATGGGCATGGGTATGGTGCCGCTGGGAATCGCCCTCCTGCGCGATGTCGTCCCGCAGGAGAAGCTGAGCGGCTCCATCGCCCTGGTCAGCGCCTCCATGGGGATCGGCGGTGCCCTCGGCCTGCCCATCGCCGCCGCCGTCGCGCAGTACGCCAACTGGCGTGTGCTGTTCTGGGGTTCGGCCGGGCTGGCCCTGCTGATCGGTGCGCTGATCTACTTCGTCGTCCCGGACGTGCCCGCCGCCGCCAAGGGCCAGCGTTTCGACGCCCCCGGAGCCATCGGTCTCGCCATCGGCCTGGTCTCCCTGCTCCTGGCGATCTCCAAGGGCGGCGACTGGGGCTGGACCTCGGGCACCACGCTGGGCCTGTTCGCCCTGGCGGTCGTGGCCCTGCTCGTCTGGGGCTTCTACGAGCTGCGTACCCGTGACCCGCTGGTCGACCTGCGCACCACCGCCCGCCCGCGCGTGCTGCTCACCAACGGTGCCTCCATCCTGATCGGCGTCGGGATGTACGCCTTCATGCTGATCGCGCCGCAGCTGCTCCAGTTCCCCGAGGCCACCGGCTACGGGCTGGGTGAGTCGATCCTGGCGACGGGTCTGTGGATGGCGCCCGGAGGCGTGATGATGATGATCGTCTCCCCGCTCGGCGGGAAGCTGATCAACGCGCGCGGTCCGAAGGTCGCTCTGGTCCTCGGAGCGCTGGTGATGGCCGCCGGCTACGGGCTCGCGCTCGTGCTGATGGGGTCCGCCTGGGGCCTGATGGTCGTCGGTATCGTCATCAACAGCGGTGTCGGCCTCGCCTACGGCGCGATGCCCGCCCTGATCATGAGTGCCGTCCCGGTCTCCGAGACGGCGGCGGCCAACGGCTTCAACACCCTCATGCGTTCGCTCGGCACGACGATCGGCTCGGCGGTGATCGGTGTGGTCCTGGCGCAGATGACCATCACGATGGGGGGCCAGACGCTCGCCTCCGAGGACGGCTTCCGCACGGGTCTGCTGATCGGCTGCGGTGTGGCGCTCGTGTCGGCCGCCGTCGCGGTCATGATCCCCGCCGTCCGCGGCGAGGGAGGCCGTGCCGGTGAGGAGCCGGCCTCCGCGGAGCAGTCTCCGGCTCGCGTCTGAGCCGGTACAGGGCCCGGTGCGCAGCGTCCGGCTGCGATCACCCGGCCCTGACGTGTACGGGGGGTCACTCGTGCCGCGGTGACAGGCCGGCGACGAGGACGGCGTTGGTGACGGCCGCGGCCTGGCGGAGCGGTATTGCCTCCTGGTAACCGGCCGACTCGTACCAGGCTCGTGCCGCTTCCACCGAGTCGAACTCGACGATGACCGTTCGGTCGCCGTGCCACTCGCCCTCCAGGACCTGGGGGCGGTGGTCGACGGCCCGGACTCGGGCGCCGGCACCGGTCATCGACGCTGCGGATGCCTTGCCGTAGGCGGCCATGCCCTCCTCGTCCCTGATGGCTTCGGTCATGATGAGGTACGCCTTGGGCATCGGATCTCCTTCGCCCGGGTCGTCAGCCCGTGGTCGTGATGGCGCGCTCGGGGCACAGGGCGGCGGCCCTGCGCACGGACTGCTCGTGCTCGGTGGGGACCTCGGACAGCAGGACCATGGAGTACCCGTCGTCGCTCAGGTCGAAGACCTCGGGACAGATGCCACAGCAAACCCCGTGCCCGCGGCAGCGGTCGTCGTCGACCGTGACCTTCATCGCGCCTCGCTCCCGGTGCTGTCGGCGGTCTTGACGGTGTCGAACTCGAGGTGCAGTTGGGTCAGTCCGCGCAGGATGAACGTCGGGACGTAGCTGTAGCGGCGGTTGCTGGCCGGCCCGTGCGCCCGCTCGGAGATCCTGATGTCCGTCGTGCGGTCCAGCAGGCGTTCGATCGCCACCCGCGCCTCGGCCCGGGCCAGCGGCGCGCCCGGACAGCTGTGGATGCCGCGACCGAAGGCGATGTGCCGCCGGGCGTTGGCCCGCTCGAGGTCGAAGATTTCGGGATCGGTGAACTGGCGCGGATCGCGGTTCGCGGCGCTGTTGACGAGCATCACCGTGGTGCCGGCCGGGAGATCGACCCCGCCCACCGTCGTGGCTGTCCGCGCCAGTCGGAAGTCGCCTTTGACCGGGCTTTCCGTGCGCAGTGACTCCTCGATGAACGCGGGGACGCGCCGGCGTTCGGCCCGCAGCAGCCGTTGCAGCTCGGGACGCTCGGCGAGGGTCCGCAGCGCTGAGCCGAGCAGGCGGACGGTCGTCTCCTGGCCGGCCGCGAACAGGTTGGCGGCGACACGGACGACGTCGGCGACCTCGGGGATCGAGCCGTCGGGGAAGGTCGCGGTGGCCAGACCCGTCAGGACGTCCTCGCGTGGCTCGCGGCGGCGCTGCTCGATGTACGTCGTGAACCGCGCGTAGAGGAACTCCAAGGGTGACTGCTCCAGGACCTCTTCGCCGGTGCTGCCGATGCCGGCCCCGTGCGCCTCCGGGCGCTGGAGCCTGGCCCGGAACTCCGCGCGATCCTCCTCGGGCACGCCGAGCAGGTCGGCGATGACGAGCATGGTGAAGGGGCCCGCGAAGTCGCGGACGAGGTCCCCCTCACCCCGGGGCAGGTAGTCTTCCAGGACCCCGTCGGCGATGCGCCACATGGCGGCCTCGTTCTCCTTGAGGCGCTTGGGCGTGATCAGGCGCATCAGCAGGGCGCGATGGGCGGTGTGCACGGGCGGATCGAGGGTGGGCAGCTGGTCGCTCATGGGCAGCTCGTCGCGGTGCCGTGCGATCAGCTCACTGACGTCGTCCCCTTCCAGGGGGACTGGGAACCCGGGGAACGGGCCAGTGACCGACGTGCACGACGAGAACGTCTCGTGGTCGTTGTAGATCTGCACCGCCTCTTCATAGCCCGTCACCATGACCACGTCGTGGTGCGGTTCGCGCTGCAGAGGGCATCGCGCCCGCAGGTGCTCGAAGTAGGGGTAGGGATCCGTGACGAGCGCGTCGTCCCGGAAGAAGTCGATCGCGTCATGGTCCGTCATGGAGTGAGAACGCCTCCTTCGTCTTGCCCGTTGAACGGGGACGATAGCTTGCATATCTGCTACGGAGAAGGGAGTTATCGAGGAAACCCTCCTTCGAGTCGACCTCGCGTCCTTGACGGTTACGCAAAAAGGAGAATACCGTTCTCACAGATCGAGATCACAGTTACCGAGCGAGCTGTACGAGCGGCGTCGTCAACTGGAGGACCCGACCCCATGGCGCATTTCAAGAAGCCCGAAGAGGGTAGTTGGACCGAGCATCTCAAGGTCGACACCGAGCCGGTCTCCTACGCGGACTCGACCTCGCCCGAGCACTACGAACTGGAGCGGGAGGCGATCTTCAAGCGCACCTGGCTCAACGTCGGACGCGTCGAGCAGCTCCCGCGCAAGGGCAGCTACTTCACCAAGGAGCTGGACGCCGCTCGGACCTCCGTCATCGTGGTGCGCGGCACCGACGGAGAGGTGCGCGCCTTCCACAACGTGTGCCGGCACCGCGGCAACAAGCTCGTCTGGAACGACTTCCCGCGGGAGGAGACCAGCGGCGTCTGCCGCCAGTTCACGTGCAAGTACCACGCCTGGCGCTACGACCTGGACGGCAAGCTCGCCTTCGTCCAGCAGGAGGGCGAGTTCTTCGATCTGGACAAGTCGGATTACGGTCTCAAGCAGGTCCGGGCCGAGGTGTGGGAAGGGTTCATCTTCGTCAACCTCGACACCGAGAACACCACGCCACTTCGGGAGTACCTGGGCGAGCTGGCCAAGGGCATCGAGGGGTACCCGTTCCACAAGCTGACCCAGGTGCACAAGTACCGCGCCGAGATCGGCAGCAACTGGAAGCTCTTCATCGACGCGTTCGCCGAGTTCTACCACGCGCCGATCCTGCACTCCGGCCAGTACACGCCCGACCAGGCCCGCCGGATCGCCAAGTACGGGTACGAAGGGCTCCACTACGACATCGACGGCCCGCACAGCATGGTGTCGTCCTGGGGCGGCATCGCCCCGCCGCACGACCGCGAGATGGTCAAGCCCATCGAGGCGGCGCTGCGCAGTGGTCTGTTCGGCCCGTGGGACGCGCCGGACATCGGAATGACCACCGAGGAGCTGCCGCCGGCCATCAACCCCACACGCGACCCGCGCTGGGGCATGGACTCCTTCGTCTTCTTCCCCAACTTCATGCTGCTCGTCTGGCGGCCGAACTGGGTGCTCACGTACCACTACTGGCCGACCTCGTACAACACCCACATCTTCGAGGGGACGTGCTACTTCGTCCCGCCCAAGAACGCCTTCGAGCGGCTCCAGCAGGAACTGGCCGCCGTGTCGTTCAAGGAGTACGGCCTCCAGGACGGCAACACGCTGGAAGCGACCCAGACCATGCTCGAGTCGGGCACGGTCGACCGTTTCCCGCTGAACGACCAGGAAGTACTCCTGCGGCACCTCCACCGCTCCGCCGAGGAGCACGTCCGCGAGCACCAGCGCCGTACGTCCGGCGCCCCGGCAGCGTCCTGACCCCGAGGAGGACCCCACCATGGCCAGTGCATTCCCCGAGGGCTTCGAGGCCCTGGACCCGTTCGTCGACTGGGCGATCCCGACGGAGAAGGCCCGCTACGCCAAGCGGATCTCCAGCACGATGGACGAGCTCGACGCGTTCTACGACGTTGCCTTCCCGCTCCTGAAGTCCGGCACCGCCTACCTGGAGAAGACCCCGATGGAGGGCATCTCCGAGCCCGACAAGCGCCTGCTGTGGCTGTTCTGCTCGCTGGTGACCGTCGCCTTCTCCGTGGAAGCGTGGCGCCAGCCCAGGGTGCCCGACTCGGGCGCCTCCAGCATCGACGCGGTCCTCGAGCCGACGGTCTGAAGCACCGACAGACTCCGAGTTGACCGTTCGCCCGGCTTCAACGACGAGCTCACACCTGAGCGTGTCACTTGCCACAGTGCAGAGTGCTATTCTCGCAGTTTGCAATCAGCCTTCTCAAGGTGTATGGGGGCCCGTATGCTGACGGCTGAGCGGCCTCTGGTGCGCTCCAGGGGGGATGACATGAACGTGACATGGCTAGCGTGTCACCCGCGGCGTACTCGGCCATCACCGATCAGCCTTACCCACCTGCCTCAATGGTCCTTATGGCTCCCGGAAGTGAGGTTGCGTCCAGATGCGGACAACCAGAAGGCGCCCCATCAGGCTGGGGTCGACAGCGACAGCGATCGCCGCACTCCTCGTCACTACGTCGGTTCAGTCCGTCGCGGCGCAGGCCGATGAGCCGCACGCGTCCATCTCCTCAGCGAAGGTATCAGTCGATTTCGGCTCGCAGCAGGGCGAACTGCCGCGTCCAGAGCGGCTGAACAACTTCGGCAACGTCACGGCATGGCCCAAGCAACGTGCCGGCGATGTGGAGTACCTGAACAAGCAGGGGTTGCACGGCGACGTCTATCGCGTGTGGGTCAGCAGTCCCAATGCCTCCGCCGCGGACAACGTCTTCAACCAGTGCGATCTCAAGACCCGGACCTGCGACTTCTCCAGGCTAGACGCCTATCTCACCGAGGCGAGCACGGTGTCCGACTCGCTGTTGATCAACCTGAACCCGACGGACTTCGTCGAGGGCAAGCGGCCGATGCAGGACCTGGAGGCGATGCTCAAACTGATCCTGCAGAGGATCAAGGAGAAGTACCCCCGCGTCAAGTACGTCGAGGCGTTCAACGAGCCGGACTGGCAGTTCCACGGACAGCAGCGCCAGCAGGGACGCCCGGCGGACCAAACGACGTTGCAACCCGGCGATCTGTACCGCTTTTACGAGCCGTACTACGAGGCCGTCCATCAGGTCAACAGGCACCTCCGGCGTGCGGACCGGCTCCAGCTCGGCGGACCGGCGCTGATGTACATGGACCCGAAGTGGATGAAGCCCTTCCTCGACGACTTCGCAGCCGACAAGGACCCGCGCAAGCGTCTGGACTTCCTCTCGTACCACGCCTACCTCGCTTGGGACGACGACTACCAGGTACCGACGATGTACAACGGTGACCTGAGAGTGGTGGCGTCGCAGCGGGAGACCCTGCGCGGATGGCTGGAGGAGCGCCGCATCCGCCGGGACATCCCGAGCTATGTCACCGAGACGGGCATCTATCCCGGTCCGGCCTACGACGACACCGATCCCAAGAAGGACTACATTCGGCAGGCGGCCGGCATGGCCACTTACGGCTACCTGTTCGCGAACCAGCCGGACACCTACATGTTCAACTGGTGTGTCCGGCACCGTGTCGAGGAACGCAAGGACCAGTTGGTGACCCGCACGCCCTACGGACCGGCCACCGACACCTTCACTCCATATGGGAACATGCTGCTGATGCAGTCGAGGATGAAGGACACCCGGGTGTCCGCCGTCCCGAAGGACAGCCTCGAAGGGGACAACGGTGTCTACGCGCTGGCGTCGAAGGACCGGACCGGCGCGTCCCTCATGGTCTGGAACTGGCAGCACGTGAACGACCGTAGTTACCGGGCCACCATTGACATGTCCCGGATGCCGTCGGACCTCAGGCACGGTCCGGTCCGTCGGCTCATGTACCGGATCGACCAGTCGACGAGCAACTACTTCGCCGATCCGGTCAAGGCAGAGCTCCAGCTGGTCGACAAGAGGGTCATCAGACCCGGCAGGACCCACACCGAGATCGTCGACTTGCCACCCAACGCGATCTATCTGATCGTCCTGGAGCGCGTGTAGACAAACCGGCGGGCGGGACGGGCCGCTCAGCGTGGTGGAGGCGGGCGTATGCGCCGAGTTTGGCGGCGAGGCATTCGGGGCGCCCATGGCGGCCCGGTCGACTTCGACGAAGGCTCGCAGCATCGAACTGCCCCCACCACCGTCGTCGGCGCGGTGCCGGTAGTAGAGGAGGGCGTCGGGGATGACGGCCTCACCCCCTCCGAGGGGAGTGAACCTCGGGGATCCAGTCCAGGGGCTGGCTCGTCTCCCCGTTCCCGGGAGCCCTGGACGAACGCGAGCCCGGCACGGGCCACCGTCAGGGTATGTGCGACGCGCAGCCGGGCGGCGGTGCGGTCGGACACTGTCCGCGATGGTCGCCAGCTGCCCAGTTCGGGCCATTCGGAGGCGATCTGCGTCCCGTACTGGCGAGGAACCGGCAGCGCATGCGACTGGCCTGGGGCAGCGTAACCCGGTCCACCACCCCTCCTCGCGGAGCTTGGCCAGGCGCCGCTGTGTCTGCTCGCTCCATACCCCTGGGGCGATCAGCAGATACATCTCTCGGGTCGTCGCCTTCAGCCACGGCGCAGTACGGCCAGCGCGAAGCGGTCCCCGCCGCCTACGTCCTCGTGCATCGAGCCTGAAAGCTCGATGGTCTGTGTCAGGCGCGCGGTGGACTTCTGCGCTCCGCCCTTGCCGCGCCAGCTCGTCCTGGCCTGAAGCAACCCCGGTGCCGCGGCCGGTGGAATCCGGCCCATTAGGCCTTTTCACCCCAGTGGTCATCCTCAGGTAGGAGAACCACGTCGTCGTTCTGCACGAGGATGGCCCGCGCCTGCTGCGTAGCCACGAGGACCAGGTCACTGCACTGACACGATGCCCCGGCAGCACTTGGAAGGAGAGCCTTGGTACCTACCTGAGAACAGACTTTGGAGAGACCCTTCTCGTGGCTACCTTCCTGTACAGACTGGGCCGCACCGCCTTCAGGCGGCGTTGGCTGGTGACCTTGCTCTGGGCGGTGGTCCTCGGCGGTGTCGGTCTCGGCGCCGCCAAGGCCCCGGCCGCGGGCGATGACGGCACGTCGTTCATGCCCGGCATCGAGGCCCAGAAGGCGTTCGATCTGATTGGGGAGCGATTCCCCGGCTCGGACGCCAACGGCGCCAACGCCCGCATCGTCTTCATCGCCCCCGGCGGGGAGAAGGTGACCACCGAGGACAAACGCGCTGCCATCGAGGAGCTGGTGTCCACGGCGGCCGAGGGCTCTCAGGTGGACAGCGCCGTCGATCCCTTCAAGGCCGGCGCGGTCAGCAAGGACGCCTCGACCGCGTACGCAACGGTCAATTACAAGGTCAAGTCCGGCGACCTGACCGACACCAGCAAGGACAGCCTCGAGAGGGTCATCGAGAAGGCTCGCGGCTCGGGGCTCACCGTGGAGGTGGGCGGCACGGCTCTTGCCTCACAGCCTGCCGCGGGAGGCTCTGCCGAGGCGATCGGCATCGCCCTCGCTGCCGTCGTCCTGTTGATCACCTTCGGCTCTCTGGCCGCGGCCGGGCTGCCGCTGCTCACCGCCGTCATCGGCGTCGGTGTCAGCATGTGCGCGATCCTCGCTCTCGGCAGCGCCCTTGGCCTGTCCATGACCACCGGCACGCTCGCCTCGATGCTCGGGCTTGCGGTCGGTATCGACTACGCCCTCTTCGTCGTTTCCCGCTACCGGGAGGAGCGCGCAAACGGACACGACCCGCGGGAAGCGGCGGGCCTCGCGGTCGGCACGGCCGGTTCCGCCGTGGTCTTCGCCGGTCTGACCGTGATCATCGCGCTCGCCGGCCTGTCCGTGGTCGGCGTGCCAATGCTGACCAAGATGGGCCTGTGCGCCGCCGGAGCGGTCGCCATCGGCGTCCTGGTCGCCCTGACCCTTGTACCCGCGCTGCTCGGCATGTGGCCGAACGCCGTCCTTTCCCGGAAGGTCCGCAAGACAGGGAAGCGGGGCGGCGGCACCGGATCCCGTTTCGGGTCCGCTGTCAACGGCGGCACCCGTTGGGCTCGCTTTGTGATGAGGCGTCCCGTGGCGGTCCTTGTGCTGGGTGTAGCCGGTCTGGGAGTCTTGGCCCTGCCCGTCGCTCAGCTGGAGATGGGCATGCCCGGCGATGAGGCGAAGCCCACGTCGACGACGGAGCGACGTGCCTACGACGCGCTGGCCGACGGCTTCGGTGCGGGCTTCAACGGACCGCTGACCATCGTCGCCGACGTCAGGGGAGCCACCGACCCACAGAGGGCCGCAACCGCGATGGCCGAGCAGATCAAGGGCACCGACGGCGTCGTGTCCGTCACGCCCCCGCGGTTCAACGAGACCGGGGACACCGCACTCTTCTCCGCTGTGCCCGCCACCGGACCGAACGAGGAGGCCACGAAGGACATCGTCCAGACCATCCGGGCGGAGCGTCCCGGTCTGGAGGGGGACACCGGTGCGACCTTCGAGGTCACCGGCAGCACCGCGATGGACATCGACGTCGCCCAGGCCCTGCAGAACGCTCTCGTGCCCTACCTGGCCGTCATCGTGCTGTTGTCCCTGCTGCTGCTCCTGGTGGTCTTCCGGTCCATACTCGTGCCCGTCAAGGCGGCTCTCGGGTTCCTGCTGTCGGTACTCGCCTCGCTCGGCTCGGTCGTCGCGGTCTTTCAGTGGGGCTGGGGTGCCGAACTGTTGGGCGTGGAGCAGACCGGCCCGATCATGAGCCTCATGCCGATCTTCCTGGTGGGCATCGTGTTCGGCCTGGCCATGGACTACGAGGTCTTCCTCGTCTCCCGCATGCGCGAGGCGTACGTCCACGGTGAGCGCCCCGGCCAGGCCGTGGTGAGCGGCTTCAGGCACAGCGCCCGCGTGGTCGTCGCCGCGGCCGTGATCATGATGGCGGTGTTCTCCGGCTTCATCGGATCCGGAGAGTCCATGATCAAGACGATCGGGTTCGGCCTCGCTGTCGCGGTCTTCTTCGACGCCTTCGTCGTTCGCATGGCCCTGGTGCCCGCCGTACTCACCCTGCTGGGCGACAAGGCATGGTGGCTGCCCGGGTGGCTCGACAAGGCGCTCCCCCGGGTCGACGTCGAGGGCACCGGACTCACCTCACAGGCTCAGGCGCCGGCCCCGACGGGCCCTGAGGCTCACCCGCGGGAGTCGGCCCGCACGTTCTGAGACGAATCAGGCGCAGACGCGCCGCGGTGCCGATGCATCGGTGCCGCGGCGCTTCTGTCACCCTGAACCGGCTGGTCTCACCTCGGAGTATGACGATGAGTGCACGATGGAAAAGCCGCGCCGCTGACCGTCCCTACACGGTTCAAGTGGCGACTACGGGCTTGCTGCTCGCCTTCACCGTAGGCGGTGTCTTCCTCACCCGGGCGGTCGCGGCCGAGGAGCCGCTCGTCCTCTGGCCCGGCCTGATGCTGTCCGTCCTGGCCTGTGCGGCATTGCTGCGCCGCCGCAGCCACCCGCTTCTCGTACTTCTGGTGACCACGGTATGCATCATGACCGAGGGGTTCCTGGGGTACCTCATGACGCCGTTGCTCATGGGGCCGATGCTGCTCGCGCAGTACACCGTGAGTCTGCGTCCTGATCGTAGGACCACCTGGTACACCGCCCTGGCAGCCGCCGCCGGTATCGCGCTCGTCGGCTTCATTACCACAGACTTTCCGCACGAGTGGATCATCGGCTTGGTCAATCCGGCGGCCTGGGTCCTGATGGTCGCCTCCTTCGGCAGCTACGTGCGCGTGCGCCGCGAGTACGCCGTCGCCCGCGCCGACCATGCCGCCCAGGAGCGGGACGAGGAGGCACGCCGGCGGGTGATTCAGGAGCGCATGCGCATCGCACGCGAACTGCACGACGTGGTCGCCCACCACCTCGCGCTCGCCAATGCCCAGGCCGGCACCGCCGCCCATCTGGCCCGGACCCGTCCCGACCAGGCCATCGCCATGATCGAGAAGTTGCCGGAAGTGACCGCCGCGGCCCTCCGTGAGCTCAAGGCCACCGTCGGCCTGCTGCGTCAGGACACCGACTCCCAGGAGCTGGCTCCCGCACCGGGCCTCGACCAGCTGCCGCAGCTCGTCGAAACGTGCGCGTCAGCGGGCCTGGACGTATCCGTCAGCACCGAGGGCCAGCCACAAGCACTCACGCCCGGCCTGGACCTCACGGCATACCGGATCGTCCAGGAAGCACTGACCAATGTCACCAAGCACGCCGCCACACCCTCCGCGCGGGTGCGGCTGGACTACACCGCTCACTACCTGACACTCACCATCACCAACGAAGCCGGCTCACCTCCCTCGGCTGCTGCCGCCTCTCGTGGCTTCGGACTGCTCGGCATGCGCGAACGTGCCTTGTCGGCAGGGGGAACGTTCCACGCCGGCCCGCGGCCCGGAGGCGGTTTCGAAGTCGCCTGCGCGCTTCCCCTTCCCAGCTCCGAGGAGAGCACCTCATGACCATCCGCGTTCTGCTCGCCGACGATCAGGCGCTGCTCCGGGCCACCTTCCGCATCCTTATCGACTCCGACCCGGACATGACGGTCGTAGCAGAGGCAACTGACGGGCAGCAGGCCGTGCAACTGACCCTCGAGCACCACCCCGACGTCGTCCTCATGGACATCCGCATGCCGGGCACCGACGGACTGGCCGCCACTGCGGACATCTGCGCCCGGACCGAGCTGTCGAGCACCCGGGTCCTGATCCTCACCACCTTCGAGAACGACGAGAATGTCGCCCTCGCCCTGCGGTCCGGGGCGAGCGGATTCCTCGGCAAGGACGTCGGCCCCGACGTCCTGTTGGCGGGCATCCGTACCGTGGCGGCGGGAGACTCCCTGCTCTCCCCTACGGCCACCCGGGCATTGATCACCCGCTTCCTGGCCTCCCCGGCCGACCACGTGCCCCTCGCCGCGCCAGAGCGTCTCACCCTGCTCACCGAGCGTGAACGTGAGGTCATGGCACTGGCCGCGCTGGGCAAGTCGAACCATGAGATCGCCGACCAGCTGGTCCTCAGCCATCTGACGGTACGCACCCACATCTCCCGCGCGATGACCAAGCTCGACGCACGCGACCGGGCTCAACTGGTCGTGATCGCCTACCAGAGCGGCCTTGTCCGACCGGACCTCGGCGGTTGACCACCTCCCGAGCGTTGTTGCCCGGTCGCCCCGATGACACGGCCGTGCTGCGCTACATGGGCCGTACTGTCCCGCTCGCCCGGGCCTCGGCCGCCGCGTTCGCGGGGGTGCTGGTGCCAGCGGTGGGCGGGCATCCGTGGACGGGGTGCACGTGCACTGCCGGTGGGGTGCGCACAACGTTCTGGCCATCACCCTCGTTCACCCCGATCGGCGGGGTCACCGATGACGGTCCAGGTCTTTGTGGACCGTTCTGTTCCTGGAGTTCCCGCTGATGGTGTCGGTGGTGTTGGGCTTCGTGGGGCTGGTGAAGACCCGCTCGGTATATTTGCGCAGCACGGTCCAGACGCTGGCTTTGCCGGTGTACTCCTGTGCCTGCCTATCGGCGTTGATGCGGTAGAGGTGGCTGGCGGTTGGGACCACGATGCCGGCTCCACCGCCCCAGGGCTGTGCTACCTCGGGCTTGCTCGATGCGGGTGCGGTCGATGCCGGGGCAGGTGATGACCGCGGCGTGTGCCGGACTTCCACCCGAGCCATCGGACCGGTGTGCGGGGAACTCGGTCCCCCGGGTGCCGCGCTCTGCCGGACTTGCCCGCGGGGTCGCGGTCTCGGGCTGGTCGTTCGAGTTCTGGGGCCGGCTGGCGATGATGAGGACGGAGACCAGGGCCGCGAGGACCGCCCGTTGCGCAGGCGCCGGGAGTGGATCGCTCGAGGCCGGCGGGTTGTCCGCGAACAAGCCCACTTCTTCGCCGTTGCTGTACGTAGGCTCCGGAGTTGAAGCAGGAGCCGGTCCTCACGCCTGGTCTCGATCGGCGCCGGGGCTGTCCTGGACGGACCGCGATGGTGACGCGGCACTCGGTGCTGGTGCTGGTGCGGTGGCAGGGGAGGGGGGCGCTGACCATGGCAGCAGCTTGGAGTCGGCGTGCCTCCTGGTGCTTCTGGTGCGGGCGCGATGCGGCGCCTTGCGGGAGTACCCTCTTCGCGTGACACGACCTCTGTCTGACGAACAGCCTTCCGGCAATCAGGGACGTAAGGTCGCCGCTCGCAACCGCGTTGCTCTCATCGCCGCCGCCCGGGAAATTTACGCGGAGCACGGTCTGGACGCACCGTTGTCCGCGATCGCGCGCCGTGCCGGCGTTGGTCAGGGAGTGCTGTACCGGCACTTCCCCGACCGGGCCGCCATAGGCACCGCGGTGCTGGAAGAGAATGTCAGGCAGATCGAGCAGGTTGCGGCGGCGGACGCCTCGGACATCGTGAGAATTCTGGGTGTGCTCACCTGGCATGTGACCGAGTCGACGGCCTTCCTGGGCATTCTCCACACGCATGGTGCATCCAGCCGCTCTAGTGCCCTCGCGTATGCCGCCGCGCTGTCGAAGCGTGTTGAACAGGCTGTGCGGGCACGCCTGCCGGGCGGTCACCGGCTTGCTGGCCATCCTGATGACCTGATGATCGCCATCGCCATGGTATCCGGGGCTGCCACCGGCCCCACCCGCGAGCACCGGGAACGCCGGGCACAGGCGGCCTGGCGGTTGCTGGGCGTCGAGGTGGGGCCGGTGCGGCCTTACGAAGAGTGACCGACGTCAGCCGCCATTGGACTGCCGTACTCCCTCCGCGAGCGCGTCGAAGGCGTACAGGTAGCCCCCGTCCGGCCCGCTGACGGTCATGTAGGCCCGGGTCCCGCCGGGCGTGATGGCCACGTTGGTCGCCGACTCCAGCCCATCGGCGGCACGGCCCGGGACCTCCACGGTCGCCACGCGCTCACCGTTCTTACTGTAGACCGCCATCGCTGGCCGGCCGTGCAGTCCCTGGTAGAGGTTGCCGTCGGCGTCCACGGCGATGGAGTCGGTCTGCGCGATGCCGCCGTCGACCCGGATCGCGGTGTGCCGGGAGGCCACGGCACCCTCCTTGTCCAGGAGAAGGTAGGAGATGCGGTTCTGCGTCAGCTCGCTGAACCACAGCCCTCGGTAGTCCGCGTCGAAGGAGATGCCGTTCGGCGCGGCGAGGCCGTCTGCCAGGACTGTGGCGTCCTTCCCCGAGCGGTCGATGCGCACCACGCGTCCCTTCGCCTCGCCCTCCGACATGCCGCGCGAGTCACTGACGTACAGGTTTCCCTCCCGATCGAAGGCGAGGTCGTCGGGATTCATCGGCGCTCCGTCGACCCCGCCGGAGAAGAAGGTCCGCGGATCACCGCCGTCCGGGGCGAGACTGACGATGTCGCCGCTGGAGAAGTCGGTCAGGTAGATCCGTCCGTCGTACGGGCTGAACTGGGCCGAGGTGTAGTTTCCTCGGTCGTCGGTGTGGAACTGCTCGGACGTGTTCTTCCGGACATTCACGCGCAGCACCTTCGGCGCGCCGGCCGGCGCGGTGACGTCGACGACGAGCAGCCTGCCGTCCTTGTCGAAGACCGGGCCCTCCAGCAGGGTCATCCCGGTCTGCTCGTGCACCTCGGTCAGGCGCATGACCTGCTGCGCGCGGAGGGTCCGGTCCCCTCCGATGGCGCCCGGGTCCGCCGTGGCGTCGGCCGTCTGCGTACCGCATCCGGTGAGGGCCAGTACAGCGAGGCCGGCGAGCCCGGCGAGCGGGCGGATCGGGAGTCGTCGCATGCGAATCACTTTTCCTGTCCGAAAGTATGCGGAAGCAACCTGAGGGCCAACCGGACAACACTGTCCGGTCCTTGTTACCGTAGTGCATGGCTGCTCAAGTCCTATGCCCTGCATCTCAGTTCATGGACGAGGTGGCTTCTTGCCAGCGAACCGGAAGGAACGAGGTCCCCCCACATGGCACGTTCACAGGAGCTGACTCCCGAGGTACTCGCTGAGCTCAGAGAGCGGTACCGGGTCGAGCGGGAGCGGCGTGTGCGCCCCGACGGCACCCGGCAGTATCTCGGTGCCGACGCCGAGTTCGGCTACTACGCCGCCGACCCCTACACGGAAGAGCCGACCGAACGCGAACCGGTACGGGACCGGGTGGACGTCGCGGTCGTCGGCGGCGGCTTCGGCGGCATCCTCGCAGGGGCACGGTTGCGGCAGCGGGGCATCGGCAGCGTCCGCGTGATCGAGAAGGGTGGTGACTTCGGCGGCACCTGGTACTGGAACCGCTACCCGGGCATCCACTGCGACATCGAGTCACACGTGTACCTGCCGCTGCTCGACGAGACCGGTTACGTGCCGGAGTGGAAGTACGCGCCCGGCGAGGAGATCCGTCGGCACGCGGTGCGGATCGCGGAGAAGTTCGACCTCTACGCGGACACCCTGTTCTCCACGGCGGTCACGTCACTGACCTGGGACGACACGTCCGAGGCGTGGATCGTCACGACCGACCGGGGTGACAAGTTCCGGGCGACGTACGTCGTCACGGCCACCGGCACCCTGACCGAGCTGAAGCTGCCCGGCATCCCCAGCATCGAGAAGTTCGAGGGCCACACCTTCCACACCTCGCGCTGGGACTACGCCTACACCGGCGGCACTCCGGACGGCGGCCTGACCGGCCTCACGGACAAGCGCGTGGGCATCGTGGGCACCGGCGCCACCGGCATCCAGGTCGTCCCGAAACTGGCCGAGGACGCTCGGCACCTCTACGTATTTCAGCGCACTCCCTCCACGGTGGACGTGCGCGCCAACCGCCGCACAACCGCCCAGGACGTCGGCGCCGACCGACCCGGCTGGGCGACCGAGCGCCGTGACAACTTCCTGCGCATCGTCTCGGGCGAGAGCGCGGAGGAGGATCTGGTGGCGGACCGGTGGACCCGGTCGGCCGGTCTCCTGGAGAAGCTCCTGCCGAGTTTCCGCCGTCCTGGCGACCGGGCAGCCTTCGAAGCGGCCTACGAGGTCGCGGACGCCGCCAAGATGAACGAGATCCGTGCCCGTGTCGAGGAGATCGTCGCCGATGCGGAGACCGCGGACAGGCTCAAGCCCTGGTACCGGTACGCGTGCAAGCGCCCCACCTTCTCCGACCTGTACCTCCAGGCGTTCAACCGGGACAACGTCACCCTCGTCGACACCGCCGACACCCACGGCATCGAGCGGATGACCGAGCGCGGCGTCGTGGTCGGCGGAAGCGAGTACGAACTGGACTGCCTGATCTTCGCCACCGGCTTCTCCGTCGGCGTCTCCGGCATCCACTCGGGCCGGCTGCCCGTGCGCGGCCGGGACGGCACCCGGTTGCGGGACGCGTGGGCCGCGCGAGGACCGCGCACGCTGCACGGTTTCACCAGCAACGGCTTCCCGAACCTGATCCAGCTGGGAGGGACGCAGAGCGCGGCAAGCGTCAACTTCACGCATGTCCTGGACGAGCACGCTGTCCACGCCGCGGCACTCGTCGCGGCCGCCGAGGCGAAGGGCGCCCTCATCGAACCCTCCCGCGAGGCCGAGGACGCCTGGCTCGCCACCCTGGCCGAGGACGCCCCCGACCACGCGTGGTTCCACGCCGAGTGCACCCCCGGCTACTACAACGGCGAGGGACGCGGCCGGCCGAACGGCCCCACCGCCTACCCCCACGGAGCCTTCGCCTTCCACGCGCTCCTGAAGCAGTGGCGTGCACAGTCCATGGGCGAAGCGCTGCAGACCAGGAGGACTGTCCAGCTGTAGGGAAGGTCTTCGGACCACCGTCCGTCTAGGTGCGCCGCTCACCGGGCTGCCGGTGAGCGGCACGGGGTGACGCCGAAGGTAAGGAGCAGGATCGCTGCGACCAGCTCCTCCGGTTGTGACACACGGTCGAGGGTGGCGAACCGGTCCACCGCCGCGGTTAGCGGGCTGCACCACCGAACTGAGGCGACCCCAGCCACCCCAGTGACACAACAGGCAATGTGGGGGCGGAACCAGCACCCACACCGAGGACGGTCCTTGGAGCGCGAACGAATCGGTCATCCTCGCAGGGGGGCGGCGTCATTCGGCTGTCTCCTCTTCCTGCTGGACGCCGGATGATGGTGCGAGTATCCGCGTGAATGTCTCGGCGATGGCGACGATGTCTACGGTGGGTTCGTGCATTCACCGAAGCTGTAGGCCGTCCAGGAGCGCCAACATCGCCCTGGCCAGATGGTCGGCCGGTTCGTCAGCCCGGATGACGCCAGCCACCGTGGGCCTTCGTGGAGCCACGCACGCCGCAGGGTTTGGAGACGTCAACGTGATGCCGACTGCATGCTTCGTCCCTAGCCAATGTCACTGCCGGTATCAGCAACGACAGTCACGCTCGGGTTTGTAGAGCAGGCGCTTAGAGGCCGTTTCTGATGGCGTGATCATTCGTTGAGCAGTGCATGACGGATCTGGTTGAGCGGTTGGTGCCGGACGAGTTGTGGACGCTGTTCCGGCGGGTGGTCCCGCCGACGGAGGTCATACGTCCGCAGGGCGGCGGCAAACGGAGGGCCGGTGACCGCGAATGCCTGGCAGCGATCATCTTCGTGGCCACCTCGGGCTGCACCTGGCGGCAGCTGCCGCCGGTGTTCGGGCCGGCCTGGCCCACCGTCTACCGGCGCTTCGCCCAGTGGAGCCAGGCCAGGGTGTGGGCCAGGCTCCACCGGGTCGTCCTCGACGAACTCGGTGCGCGGGGCGAGCTGGACTGGTCGCGGTGCGCGATCGATTCGGTCAGCGTCCGGGCGGCAAAAGGGGGCCTCTGACCGGACCGAATCCGACCGACCGTGGCAAGAGCGGATCGAAAATCCACCTCATCACCGACCGGAACGGCGTGCCGCTGTCGCTGGGCATCTCCGGCGCGAACATGCACGACAGCCTCGGCCTGCAGCCGCTCGTGCGCGGGATCCCGCCCATCCGATCCCGCCGCGGACCGCGCCGCCGGCGTCCTGCCAAGCTCCACGCCGACAAGGGCTACGACTACAACCGCCTGCGGAAATGGCTTCGCGAGCGTCGCATCCGCCACCGCATCGCCCGCAAGGGCATCGAGTCTTCCACCCGGCTGGGCCGACACCGCTGGGTCGTCGAGAGAACGGTCTCCTGGCTGGCCGGCTGCCGCCGCCTGCACCGCCGCTACGAACGCAAGGCCGAACACTTCCTCGCCTTCGTCGGCATAGCCGCAGCCCTCATCGCCCACCGTCGACTCGCCAAGTGAAACGACGTCTTAAAGAGCGTTTTGTCCCGGCAAGGTTGTTTGGTTCGAGGTTCAGGTATCGCGCCAGTTCGGGGTCGATTCGCGGGTGAGTCGTCGGCTTATGAGGTCGATCATCGCGATGTGAATCATGGCTTCGGACCGGTGGGCGTGGGTTTCGTAGTCGCGGGCCAGTCGGCGGTGGTGCATGAGCCAGCCGAAGGTCCGCTCGACCACCCATCGCCGGGGAATCACCTTGAAGCCTTTGGTTCCAGGGTTGCGCTGGACGACTTCGACGTCGATGCCGAGGCGGGCGCCGTGGTCGATCACCTTCGTGCGGTATCCGGTGTCGGCCCATGCCTTGGTCACGTGGGGGCTTGTGCCGGCGATCTGGGAGAGCAGGTGGATGCCGCCGGCATTGTCGGAGACGCTGGCCGCGCTCACCCAGACGGCCAGGAGCAGCCCGAGGGCGTCGACCCCGAGGTGACGCTTACGACCTGCAATCTTCTTGCCTGCGTCAATGCCCTGGCCGGCTGCGGGCACGTTGGCGGAGGTCTTGATGCTCTGCGCGTCCAGCACACAGGCACTTGGTTCGGCGTCCCGCCCCTCGGCCTGACGGACCAGGCGCCGCAGCAGGCCGTTGAGCCGGTCGAAGACACCTTCCTTCTGCCATGCGGCGAAGTAGCCGTAGACGGTTTCCCAGGGGGCGAAGTCGTGCGGCAGGTACCGCCATGGGATGCCGGTGCGGTCGACGTAGAGGATGGCGTCCATGATGCGGCGCAGGTCGTGCTCGGATGGACGGCCAATGTCCAGGCCCTTGCCCCTGCGCTCGGCCCGCCAGGCGGTGAGCGTGGGTCCGATCAGTTCCCAGCGGGCGTCGGACAGGTCGCTGGGATACGGGCGCTGTCGCGTCATGTTTCGGTAGTAGCGTCAGGAGCGGCACCGGCCCAGGGCGCAAACGGCGTCAACCAGGGGCGTGTTGGGATCAGACAGGAGCGAGTACATCGAAACGGGCCGAGGTCTCGCCTCTGTAGTCACACAGCCTTCGCAGGACCCTAGCGTCTCAACGACCCCACGGCGGTCCGCGACCTAAGGGCCACCAAACAACCTTGCCGGGACAAAACGCTCTTTTAGTGAGCGTTTGATTCTGATATTGGATGTTTCAGGGGGAATTCCAGGAGCCGTTTGAGAGCTCAGCGAAGCGATTCGCCGGAAACACGGCTTATGCAGCAATCAGCGAAGCAGTAATGCGCCGGTTTCCTTCCAAGAGCTCTTGTCTCATTCAGAAACCTACCGGTTCACGCCGAGTTGAGAGCGCACGCCCCCCGCAACCAGCACCCCCGCACACGCCCTGCCCAAGCCAGCCGCCGCCACGTACGCAGACCTTATGCAGCCCTCACGGCCCTACCCCAGCGACCTGTCCGACGCCCGCTGGGAACTCATCCGCCCCACCCTCGAAGCCTGGCGCCAGGCCCGCAACGGCATCCGCAAACCCACCCACGACCTGCGCGCCCTCATGAACGCCATCCTCTACGTCGACCGCACCGGCATTCCCTGGCGCTACCTGCCCCACGACTTCCCACCCCACCAGACCGTCTACGGCTACTTCGCCCGCTGGGAAGCCGACGGCATCTTCGACCAGCTCACCGGCCTGCTCCGCGGCAAAGTCCGCCAGGTCGAAGGCCGCACCAGCGAACCCAGCGCCTGCCTGATCGACAGCCAGAGCATCAAAACCTCCGCCACCGTCCCCCTGACCAGCCAAGGCGTCGACCCAGCCAAAAAGATCATCGGACGCAAACGGCACATCGTCACCGACACCCTCGGCCTCCTCCTGGCCGTCACCGTCACCGCCGCCAGCGTCCACGACTCCGCGGCCGGCACTCAGCTCCTGACCAAGGTCGCCGCACTCCACCCGACCGTCACCAAAGCCTGGGCCGACAACGGCTACAAGACCAAAGCCGTCGAACACGCCGCCCACCTCGGAATCGACCTCGAGATCGTCCAACGCGACCCCACCACCCGCGGCTTCCACGTCCAACCCCGCCGCTGGGTCGTCGAACGCACCCTCGGCTGGCTCATGCACCACCGCCGCCTGGCCCGCGACTACGAAACCCACCCCCACCGATCCGCAGCCATGATCCAACTCGCCGCCATCAACCTCATGACCCGCCGCCTCACCCACGAAACCACCCACAACTGGCGCGACAGCTAAACCAAATGAAACAGACAACCGAGAACCAAACGCTCACTTAGTCCTGCAGGGGCAGTATCGGCCTTGCGACCGCGAAGGTCACGCGAGGCGACGTCCGGAGAGGCGGGGAAGCACCGACCTGGCAGATGCGGCCGAGCCTCGGAACTGTCGTACGCCGGGCCGCGCCCCGAGAGGCTGTCACCGTCCCGGGTGCGGTGTCCCGTCGGTCGCTGAGGTCATGCCTCCCGCTGCGCGTCGATCTCGGCGACGAGGGCCTCGATGCGGGTCCGGATCTCGTCGCGGATGGGGCG